>JAJTFY010000011.1 GCA_021299175.1 Chitinophagaceae bacterium | reverse complement strand
CCTTTTTAAGGGTTGTCAGGGAAGATGAGCGCAGGAAAGGCTTGTTGTTTGCGGGAACAGAAACGGGATTGTACATTTCTTATGATGATGGTGCCAACTGGAAAAATTTCCAACACAATTTGCCCGTCACACCGATCACGGATCTTAAGGTTCACAAGGGTAATCTCATTGCATCCACCCAGGGACGTGCGTTTTGGATCCTTGACGATTTGCAGCCCATCAGAAGCTTTGATCCCTCTGCCAATGACAAGGTGAGGTTATTGCCGGTGGCTGAAACGTTCAGGATTTCCGGTTACAGCATGTTTGATGGCAATGAGGAAGTGAAACAAACTTATCCCATCACTACCGGGGCCAATCCTAGTACTGGTGCGGTCATTTACTATCAGCTTTCCAACAATGCAGATTCCATCAAGGACCTGTCTATTGAAATCAAGACCAGCAGGGAAGGGTTCTCAGGACCTTCAGCAACAAGGCTTATGCCAAAGCCACTTCAAACAACAGCTACAGGGAAGAGCCTTTGCTGACTGTTAAAAAAGGACTCAATCGATTTGTATGGAACCTCAGAAGGCAGGAAATGCCCACGATTGATGATGTTTACATCGAGGGAAGCTATGGCGGTGGCAGGGCCGTACCCGGCATCTATGTTGTGGTATTGAAGGTTGATGGTCAGGAGTATTCCACCCCTATGGTGATCCAGCAAGATCCAAGGGTCAATGTGGGGCAGGCTGATTTTGTTGAACAGGACGAGATGCTCAAAAAACTTGAACAGGATGTTACAGATATTCATGTAGCCGTTACGCGCATGCGCAACCTTTCAAAACAGATCAACCAACTCAGTGCATTGATTGAAAATGATCCGTCAAAAGCTGCTGTGGTTAAGCTTGGAAAGGAAATCAACGAAAAATTGAAAGCGCTGGAAGATAAACTCATCCAGCCCAAGAGCCAGTCTTATGATGACGTGATCAACTTTGTAAACAAGCTCAGTGCCAATATTATTTTTGTTCATGGCGAGGTCAATTCGAATGTACCTTATGTTACAGCAGGGCAAAAAGCCCGCTATCAGGAATTGCATTCAGAGTGGTTGAAGCTCAAGCAAGACATGGATCAGCTGATGAAACAGGATTTGACAGCTTTCAATGCGCTCTGCAAGCAACTCGCAGTTGATCATGTGTTGTTGCCGGAGTAAGGAGGAAAAGGACAAAAAAGTATACTCTATGGCTAATGAAATGAGCCGATGACGTTTTTTTTCATGGTTATTTGTAAAATATAAATAACCATGAAAAAGGCATCACTAGGTTGAACGTTCATTTAAAATACCATAACAATGGGTAGGATACAAATTGGAGCGACCGATTCAATTGTGATTGTATTGTACATCATCTTTTTGATCCTGGTTGGCATATTCATCAGTAAGAAAAAAACGGCTCTTGGCACACCCAATGCAGAAGATTTGTTTTTATCAGGCAGATCATTGCCTTGGTACAAGGTGGGTCTTTCCATTTTTAGTACCAATGTGAGCCCTTCCATGTTGGTGGCCAGTTTCGGGGCTGCTTACACCAGTGGGATGGTGCTTGCCAACTTTGATTGGCTGGCATGGATATTCTTGATGCTCCTCTCCTTGCTTTTCATCCCCCGTTATCTGGCCAACAATATCTCGACCATGCCGGAGTATTTGATGAAAAGATTCGGCAAGAAATCCCACATATTTTTCACCTATTTTTCAATGGTATCTTCCCTGGTGGTATGGTCCAGCTTCATGCTATGCATCGGCGGCATTGTCATCAACCAGTTGCTGGGTATTCCCATTTATGTTTCAGCCATCCTGATTGTAGCCATTGCCATGTCCTACTCCGTGAATGGTGGATTGAATTCAATTGTGCATACCGGAATGGTCCAGTCCATTGTATTGATTGGCATCTCAATGCTCATTTTTTTCTTGGGATTGAATAAAGTGGGAGGTGTAGAAAAACTTGTTGCTTCAGTCCCCAAAGATTATTGGATTATTCTCAAGCCATCCACAGATCCAGTGTATCCCTGGCATGCGTTGATATTGGGTTATCCGGTCATCGGTATCTGGTTTTGGTGTACAGACCAAACCATTGTACAGCGTACTCTTGCGGCCAAAAATGTAGACCATGGACAGAAGGGAGCCTTGTTGATAGCGGCATTGAAAATTGTCATGCCAGCCCTTTTCATTGTACCTGGAATCATGTGCCTGGTGCTTGTTAATCAGGGTGTTTTTGCACCACTGGCCAATCCTGACCATGCCTACATTACCATGGTCTATGGTTTGTTGCCTACTGGAGTTATTGGGCTGGCCTTAGGCACCCTCCTGGTTTCCATCATCAATGATGTGGCCACTGGATTGAGTTCATTCAGCACTGTTTTTGCCATGGATGTTTATGTCAAGAAAATAAATCCAACTGCGACAGCTGCTGAGATCAACAGCATTGGAAAGAAAATAATTGTGTTGGCAGCAACCGTCTCTGTGCTCATGGCAATCTTGTTATCCAATTCAGACAAAGGTCTGTTCGATCTAGGGCAATCATTGATTACATATCTCGCTCCACCTGCATCTACCGTATTCATCGTTGGAATCCTCTGGAAGCGCGCAACGCCAAGGGCTGCTGAATTGACGCTATATGTTGGAACTTTCCTTTGTCTCCTGATTGGGTTCTGTCAATTGACAGGCTTTCCTACAAAAGAATTTTGGCCCCATTACATGCTGCTTTGTTTTTACATGATGTCTGCATTGGTCGTATTCATGATTGCAGTTTCGTTCATCACCAAGCCGCATTATGAACTAGTGCAATTGGTAGATCAAAATGATCCACTGGTCAAAGAGAAATCAAAGACATCTTTGCTGGTCAAGTTGTTGTGGGTATTGGTAGCAGTATTGATGGCCATCGTTTTTTATATTTTCAATTGACAGGACGATTTGTTTTTTGGTTGACTATTGTGATATCGCAATTCGTTAAATAATTGTTCATGGGAATATTTTCCTTTATTTAACCTATTTTAGTTAATCAAATCTGGACGCTATTTTCCAGCATTCAAAACCATCAACTGCCGTCATGAAAAAAAAGCTGCTATTCATTGCGACACTTGCAATGTTGTTGACTTCACAACAATCGCTTGTTTCTCCTGCAACTCCTGCTCCGGTCCCATCAGCAAATCAATCCCCCAACATCATCCTCATTTTCATGGACGACATGGGTTATGGCGATCTTTCATGCAATGGGGCCTTGGATATCCATACACCCAATCTTGACAGGCTTGCATCAGAGGGCATCCGCTTTACCAATTTTCTGTCTTCTCAGGCAGTTTGCAGCGCCTCAAGGGCTTCACTGATGACGGGCTGTTACGCCAACAGGGTGGGTATTTCAGGTGCTTTGTTTCCGGGTGCAAAGGTTGGATTGGCCAAAGATGAAATGACCATCGCTGACCTGCTCAAACAAAAGAATTATGCTACGGGTATTTTTGGAAAGTGGCATCTTGGGGATGCAAGGGAGTTCCTGCCGTTTAACCAGGGATTTGACGAATATCTCGGACTTCCCTATTCCAATGACATGTGGCCTGTGGGTTATGATGGACAACCAGTTAAATCCGGGAGCAATAAAAGTCAACATCCACCCCTTCCATTGATCAAAAATGATAGGCCAATCGATACCATTAAAACCCTGGAAGACCAGGCTACACTGACGGGAAGGCTTGCAGATGCAGCCATTCAGTTCATCCGGAAAAACAAGCACAAACCATTTTTCGCTTATATACCCAATCCCATGCCGCATGTGCCCATTAATGCATCTCCGGCATTCCGTGGAAAAAGCAAACAGGGAATGTATGGTGACGTAATCCAGGAAGTCGATTTTAATGTTGGTAAGATTATGCAGACCCTAAAAGAAGAAGGGCTGGACAAAAATACCCTGGTTATTTTTACGAGTGATAACGGTCCCTGGCTGAATTTCGGCAACCATGCTGGGTCTTCCGGAGGTTTCAGGGAAGGAAAGGGTACTTCATTTGAAGGAGGGCAAAGGGTGCCCTGCATCATGCGCTGGAAGGGTGTTTTGCCTGCAGGCATCGTGTCTAACCAACTTGCTTCAACCATCGATATTCTTCCAACCATTGCCTCACTGACCAAAGCACCACTTCCAGAAAAGAAGATTGATGGGGTAGATATTTCTCCCATTCTGAAAGGAGATCCAACGGCCTCCCCAAGAAAAACCTTCCTCTATTACTACCGCAAAAATGCGCTAGAGGCGGTCCGAATGGACAATTGGAAATTGGTCTTTCAACATCCCGCACGATCCTATGAAGTCGGCTCACCTGGTTTCAATGGTTTTCCTGGCCCAGCGCCCGAAAATGTGATGGTATACAAGGCACTTTACGATCTGAGAAGGGATCCGGGTGAGGAATACGATGTCAAAGGCCTTTATCCTGAGATTGTTAGACAGCTAGAGGCCATTGCCGAAGAAGCACGAAAAGACCTGGGCGATGATTTGCGAAATAGGAAAGGCGCCAACAACCGGCCTTCGGGGATGTTGGGTCAATAATCCATCACCGCAATTGCTAAAGTCCAGCAAGCGATAAGCTCATTTTTTTCAGCTCAGTCAGGGCTGTATTTTCAATGATGTTATCCGGCATCAACACAAGAGAGGTATTGTTGCTTTTCCACCACTCTTTGTGTAAAAGGGATTTGAAAGGGATGGTCCCAATCAGGTAACTTCTTTCGTTCCCAGAATGCCATTCTTCAATGCTGGCAAATTCCTCCTTGGGGATATTGGCAAGGTCCTCAAAGCTGATATAGATTCTTAAATGGAAATCATCTGAAAGGGTTGATGGAACTTGCTGGTTGAGTTTTTTGTATTCATACCGGTATCCATAGCGCAAAGCGGCAATGTCACTCAATACAGCAGAAGCGGTAGGGAAACTTCCTGCACCTTTACCATAAAAGAATTGCTTGTCCGCAAATCCACTTTCAATCACCACACCATTGTATTCATTCTTTACAAAATACAACTGGTCTGCATGGTCTACAAACTGTGGGAGCAGGAAGGAAGCAACTGTTCCATTTTGCAATTTTTTTGCCTGAGCCACCAACTTGATGGATTGGTTTCTTGACTGCGCCACTTTTGCATCCAGCTCATTGATTTGTGTGATGCCGTTGAACAGCATCTGATCAATGGTTGTTGTGATGCCATAGCTATGGGCAAGCAGAAGCACCCATTTGTTTGCCGCATCAAATCCCTCAATATCCAGTGTAGGGTCTGTTTCTGCAAAGCCGAGTTGTTGGGCCAGCAGCAAGGCTTCCTTGAAATTCAGTTTTTCCTCAAACATTTTGGTAAGGATGAAATTCGTGGATCCGTTGACAATCGCCTTGATGGAATGCAAGAGGTCGTTGTCATAATATTCCTCCAGGTTCCTTATTACAGGGATGGACGCACAAGCCGAGGCTTCGTACAGCAAAGACCTGCCGGTGGTTTGCTGAAGTTCAATAAGTTCTGGAAGGTGCTCTGACAGCATTTTCTTGCTGGCACTCACAACATCTTTACCATTTTTCAATGCAGTAGTCACAATCTCGTATCCCGCCACGCTATCGTTGATCACTTCAACAATCACATTGATTTCCGGATCAAGCAACAAGTCATTTTTTTCGGAAGTGAACAGCGACGCAGGCGCATTTCTTTTCTTGCTTGTGTTCTTGATGCATACTTTTTTGATAGAGGCCTTCAGGGAAGGTGTCTGCTTCAATACTTTGTACAATCCTTCACCAACCACGCCAAATCCAAACATCCCAATCACCAGTGTTTTTTCTGAACCCATTTTTCTTTGTTTTAAATTTTATGTTAATCAGTTGATCAGCTCTTTGAGCAGTCCATTCAATTTCTCATGTTCGATCAGGAATCCATCATGGCCATAAATGGATGATATCACTTCCAGTTTTGCACCAGGAATATGCTTGGCAATAAAGCGCTGTTCAGACACAGGAAAAAGCAAATCGGATGAAATGCCGATGACCAGTGTTGTTGATTGGATTCTTTCCAGCATTTCCTCTGCCTCCAGCACACCTCTTCCCAAATGATGGCTGTCCATGCTTTTGGTCAGTATATAATAACTCAACGCATTGAACCGCTTTGCCAGTTTTTCTCCCTGGTATTTTTGGTAGGATTCACTCCTGGTATTTTCAATGGCCTTGTCAAGATCCTCTTGTGTTTGACCATAGGTATCATAATGCCTGTAGCTGATCAGGGCAATCGACCGCGCTACTTTCAATCCCTCCATTCCTGCTTCCGGACTTCTTTCTTTCCAGGTGGGGTCTGCTTCGATGCACATCCTTTGTGAGGCATTGAATGCTTTGCCCCAGGGAGAATGAAATGCATTGGTAGCAATGGGAACGAGGAATTTGAACAAGGTAGGTTGCAGGCAAGCCCAGGCAATCAGCTGTTGTCCTCCCATTGATCCACCGATTCCCATGTAAATTGCGGAGATGCCGAGTGAAAGCCTGAGCTGTTCATAAGACCTTGCCATGTCCATTGGCGTAAAGAAAGGGAAATCCTGAAGGAAAGGCATGCCTGTCTCTTCATTATTGTCCAGGGGATTTACGCTTCCGTAATAACTGCCTGGCATATTGACACAGATGATGAAATACTTGCGTGGGTCAAAGAATTTCCCTTCGCCCACCATTCCTGCCCACCAATCAGAAGGATCGCTGTTGGCGGTCATGGCATGAAAAATCCAAACCACATTGTCTTTGTTGGGTGAAATTTCACCCAAGGTGGTATAGACCAGCTTGAAATCCTGGATGGTTTTTCCAGACTCCAAGGTCAGCAAGCCTTTGAAATGATATGTATGTAATGTCTTGTTCATGTTGATCAATGCTTTCCAAAAAGGGCATAAAAAAACCCATCTGAAGTCAGATGGGTTTTCACTATAAAGCGTTGATCTTGTCAAGGGAAAATATCTGACTTATCTGTGCTTGCCTGCGCAAGCTGGAGTTGACACCTTATTAATGGTTAGTTAACAGGTTGTCAAGGCGTCATCGGGCCAATCCCTCTGCCTTTCTGGATAAGAATATTAAAGAACTGGTGCAAAGGTAAACATTTTTTTTATTTCGACAAATCCAAAGCGCTCAATTGATTTGCGTTAATTTTGAACGAAATGGTAAAAAAAGACAACATAGAAGTCATCGGCGCCCGGGCACATAACCTGAAGAATATTGACATCACCATCCCCAAGCATCAGTTGGTGGTGATTACAGGAATCAGTGGAAGTGGCAAATCTTCATTGGCCTTTGATACCATTTATGCTGAGGGGCACAGGAGGTACATGGAAACCTTTGGCACTTATGCCCGTCAGTTCATGGGAGAAATGGAAAGACCGGATGTTGACAAAATCTCAGGGTTGTCGCCCGTTATTTCCATTGAACAAAAGACCACCAACCGCAATCCGAGATCTACCGTTGGAACGGTGACAGAAGTATATGATTTTCTCAGGCTGCTCTTTGCCAGGGCAGGGGACGCCTATTCCATGAATACCGGCAAGAAAATGGTCAAGTTCACGGATGAAGAAATTGTTACTGACCTTTTCAAAAAACTAGCTGACAAAAAAATTACCATATTGGCACCCCTCGTGCGGGGTAGAAAAGGCCATTACCGTGAATTGTTTGAAGAGACCCGGAAAAAGGGTTTCGTGAAAGTAAGGGTGGATGGTGAATTGAAAGACCTGGTACCCAAGATGCAAGTAGACCGATACAAGGTTCATGATATTGAAGTGGTGGTAGACAGGCTTGCTGTTACGCCAGACATGAAAATCAGGATTGGCCAGAGCATCAACCAGTCGATGCAAATCGGAAAGGGACTCTTGTTTATCCTTGTGCATGACAATGATTCGGTTGTTCAGTACAGCAAGAAGCTCATGTGTGCTACAACCGGAATTTCTTACGAAGAGCCTTCTCCCAATACTTTTTCCTTCAACTCGCCCTATGGTGCCTGCCCTGATTGCAAAGGCCTGGGGCAGCAGCATGCCATTGACCTCAATGCCGTCATGCCCGACAGGTCCATTTCCATTGCCGATGGGGCTATCCTGCCTTTGGGTGAGGAAAGGGATTCCTACTATTACAAGATGGTGGAGCAGCTTTCTAAAAAACACAAGTTCAGTCTGAAAACCCCGATCGAGCAGCTTCCGCCAAAGGCCCTGAATGTCATTTTGTTTGGCAAGGAGGATGGAATCCTGGGGGATATTGATCAGTTGGAAAAAGGGGAGTACCCAGGAGTCATCAACATGGTGGTGCGCTGGTTTACAGATAGCACCAGTGATGCAGTCCGTGAGTGGGCGGAAAAATACATGATGCTCAGGCCATGCACGGCATGTAATGGTACAAGATTGAAAAATGAGAGTTTGTGGTTTCGCATTGATGGGAAACATATTGCAGATCTTTCTGAGATGAATCTCTCTGCTTTGCAGGATTGGTTTGCAAACCTTGAAAAGCGCCTAGATGCCCGCCAAAACCTGATCGCCAAAGATATCCTCAAAGAAATTCGCAGCCGTCTGGGTTTTCTGTTGGATGTGGGTCTGGGTTATCTTTCTTTAGGCCGCCCCACCAGGACATTGAGTGGCGGAGAATCTCAAAGGATAAGGCTGGCAACCCAGATTGGGTCACAGCTACAGGGCATTACCTATATTTTGGATGAGCCATCCATCGGACTTCATCAAAGAGACAATCAACAACTGATTGGGGCTTTGAAAAACCTCAGGGATATTGGTAACAGTGTCATTGTGGTTGAGCACGATAAGGATATCATGTTGGCTGCTGATCACCTGATTGATGTTGGTCCAAAGGCTGGTATTCATGGTGGTAGAATTGTTGCGCAAGGCACTCCTGCCGATGTTTGCAAATCTGGCTCAGAAACAGCAGGCTACCTGAACAATAAGAAAAAAGTTGACCTACCAGCAGAGAGGCGTAAAGGCAATGGCAATTATCTTCAGTTAAAAGGCGCATCAGGCAATAATTTAAAAAATGTCGACATCAATATTCCGCTTGCCACCTTCGTTCTCGTAACCGGTGTAAGTGGCAGTGGAAAATCCACCCTGATCAATGAAACCCTTTATCCGCTGTTGAACAAGCATTGTTATGATGCCAAGCAGGATCCCATGCCCTATAAAAAAATAACCGGGTTGGAGCATATTGATAAGGTGATAGAAATTGATCAATCACCCATTGGCAGAACGCCCAGGAGCAATCCTGCTACCTATTGTAATTTCTTTACAGACATCCGTCAGCTATTTGCCGCAGTGCCTGAAGCAAAGATCCGGGGCTATAATGCAGGACGTTTTTCCTTCAATGTAAAGGCTGGTCGCTGCGACATGTGTGAAGGGGGAGGATTGAGGGTGATTGAAATGAATTTTCTTCCTGATGTGTATGTGCATTGTGAGAAATGCAATGGCAAGCGCTACAACCGTGAAACACTGGAGATCCGGTACAAGGGAAAGTCCATCAGCGATGTATTGGATATGACGGTAGATGAGGCGGTGGAATTCTTTCAACAAATCCCCTACCTCTACAGAAAAGTCAAAGTGTTGCAGGAAGTTGGGCTAGGGTATGTCACCCTTGGCCAATCTGCTGTAACCCTCAGTGGTGGTGAGGCACAGCGTGTCAAGCTTTCTACCGAACTCTCCAAGAAAGATACAGGAAAGACTTTTTATATTTTGGATGAGCCTACAACGGGCCTTCATTTTCAAGACATCAACCTCTTGCTGAACGTGTTGAACAAATTGGTCAACCGAGGCAATACTGTGTTGGTCATTGAACACAACCTGGATGTGATCAAAGTGGCTGATCATATCATTGACCTAGGCCCTGAAGGGGGCGATGGTGGTGGAACGATTTTATACGAAGGTGATCCTCTTGGCTTGCTCAAGGTCAAGGGAAGCCATACTGCAAAGTTTTTAAAGATTGAATTGGAGGCTTCATAAACGGGTCAAGGCATGATCGCTCTTGCGTCATGCCTTGCCTAGTGAATGAGAAGAAACATGCTCCCCTCACCTTTTCACTGGGTACAGTATCCAACCTGTCGAACCTAAAACCGTATGATAGGACATTTTACATCGCTGCCTCTTCCAAAATTGCTGTATTGCTCGCTTTTGCCAAGCCTGATACTGATTTTCAGGGAAGAAGAGTAGTATGCATCATTATTTGTAGGGGTTCCTCTTTTTGCTCCAATACCGAAACCGGGTCTGTAATTTCCACCGTTTGCGAAGGCAGATTTGTTTGCCATTTGGACTGCTTGTTTGGCTTGTTCAGTTCCATCGCCAAAGTAGGCGTAAAAATCTTCATTGCTGATATAATTTGTACTGACATCATCAATATAATCAGTGAATGTTTTCCTGTTGATGATCTCAAAAGAGAGGGCAATATTTCTACTGACAAAATATTTCACACCAACTCCATAGGGAACATTGATTTGTGTAAGGTTGTATTCTTTGCGATCAGGAAAGGCGGGCATTCCCTGTCCTTCTGTTCTCAAAGGTTTAAGATCTACCCAGACTTTGCTTCCATCAGCTGCTTCATATTGTCCTTGGGGATTGAAGTTGAATACACCAACGCCTAATAATGCATAGGGCCTTATGCGGTGCAACACATCTTCAGCATCGTATTCAAACAAGGCAGTGGGGTAAATTTCAGCTGCGATGAATCCTTCTTTAATATCAGACCTGAAATGCTGGTTTCTAGATTTTCTAGCCTCTTCCATTCCACCTTTACCATTGATCAAACTGTCTGCCCCTTGAACCTTTCCAAATGTTGCGGAAAGACGGAAGTTGATGAATTCAGCAGGGCGATAACCGAGATGAAATCCTGTCATGAATTTGGTCAAGGATACCATGTTGTCTTTGAGAAAGGATCCGCCTTTGCCACTGTTGCCACCAAGATCTCCAAGAAAATTAGAGGGGCCATAAGTGAAGCCGTATTCGAATCGGGATTGTTGAGCCTGGATGATGCCTGTGTCGGAAACGACGATCAAGGCAAGGAGACATAATGTCCTACACAGGCTGTGCAGAATAGCTTTCATGGGTACGGATTTTAGGATTAGGGTCTTTTGGACATTATTGAAACGGAAGCTTTATGGAAATATTATGTTAAAGCTCCCTTAACAACAAAAATTGAGGTAATTGTGGATGGTAGAATACGTATTTCTACGCCTTTCTGAGCATTTTGATGTGTGGAATGTCGTCCTCCATGTATGTTTCGCTGCATTGAACGAAACCATGATTTTCGTAAAAACGTTTCAGATAAAGCTGTGCCCCAATTTTGATGGGCAATGTTCCATACAGCCGCAGGGTTTCCTGGATAGCGTTTTCCATCAGCGCAATTCCAGCACCCTTTCCGCGATAACGAGGAGAGCCTACCACCCTTCCGATGGATGGCTCATCGTAGGCCAGCCCTGGAGGGAGAATCCTGCATGCAGCTACCAGCTCATCATTCAAGCGACCCTGTAAATGATGGGAGTCCTGGTCCCTGTCATCCATGTCCAGGAAAATGCATTGTTGCTCTACAACAAATACCTCGCTTCTCAGCTTTAATATATCATAAAGATCAGCTGGCGTTAATTCCGGAAATGATTTGATGGTCCATTGTATCGTTGACATCCATTCAACTGTTAGAAGGCAAAATTACGTCAAACCGATGCAATTAGCATTCTAGTAGATAGTTTCCCACTCCATTTGAAAACAATTAATTTTGTAGGAGTATTTATAATATTACTACAAGGACGACCATATTACAAAATCCCATCGAATACCTTAAGGGCGTAGGTCCATTGAGGGCTGATATGCTCAAAAAGGAATTGCAGATCTTTACGTTTGAGGACCTGCTGAGTCATTTCCCATACAAACACCTTGACAAGACCAGTGTTCAGCCGATAGGACAGATCAGCCCTTCTATGGAATATGTTCAGGTCAGGGGTTTTATTGTTTCCATGGAAATTGTTGGAGAAAGGCGTGCCAGGAGATTGGTGGCACAGTTACGTGACAGAACAGGAATCCTAGAGTTGACCTGGTTCCAGGGAATCAACTGGGTGCAAAAAACGCTTGCAGTTGGTGGAGAATATCTTGCGTTTGGCAAGCTGGGTTTCTTTCTGGGGAAACCTCAAATGACACATCCTGAACTGGAATCCGTAAAGGATGCCAGTGCTTCAGCCAAACCATCCATGGAACCGGTTTATCCTGTGACAGAAAAGCTCAAAGCAAGAGGGCTGAATGGAAGGGCAATCGGGAAACTGACTGAGCAATTGTTTTTGTTGTTGGACGAAAAACAGATTCCTGAAATTTTACCAGCATTTTTTCTTGAAAAGGAAAATCTTTGTTCTCGCTGGCAGGCTTTCAAACAAGTTCATTTTCCTTCTTCCCCAGAAGCTTACCAGCAAGCGGTGTACCGGTTAAAATTTGAAGAACTGTTTACTGCACAGCTGCGCCTGGGCATGTTGCGTTCTGCGAGGCACAGGTTTTCACGTGGAGTAGTATTTTCCAAAGTGGGGGATTATTTTAATGATTTCTTCCATCAATATTTACCCTTTCCGCTTACAGGCGCCCAAAAGCGTGTATTGAAGGAGATTCGACAGGATACAGGTACAGGTAGACAAATGAACAGGCTGTTGCAGGGTGATGTGGGAAGTGGAAAAACGATTGTCGCTTTGATGGCCATGCTCATAGCCATTGACAATGGTTTTCAGGCCTGCATCATGGCGCCAACAGAAATCCTGGCAAGACAGCATTTTGATAATTTCTCTGCCATGTTAGCGCCATTGGAGCTTTCGGTAGGTATCCTGACAGGATCCACAAAATCTGCCGAACGAAAAAAAACATTGGCAGGCATACAGGATGGATCGTTGAAAATCATCATTGGTACCCATGCCTTGATTGAAGATGTGGTGCAGTTCAGCAACCTTGGCCTGGCCGTGATTGATGAACAACACAAGTTTGGTGTTGCCCAAAGGGCAAAGCTTTGGGGCAAGCATGCCATTCCTCCGCATATGCTCGTGATGACGGCAACACCCATCCCCAGAACCCTTGCCATGACTGCCTATGGCGATCTTGATTACAGTGTAATTGATGAGTTGCCTCCGGGAAGGACACCCATTTTGACAGTCCACCGACTGGACGATGCAAGGCCACAGGTCATGGATTTTATCAAGTCTGAAATAAAATTGGGACGACAGATTTATTTTATTTTTCCATTGATAGAAGCCAGTGAGAAGATGCAGTATGAAGACCTGATGCAGGGCTATGAAAATGTGAAGGCCTGGTTTCCCGAGCCACAATATTGGATCAGCATGGTCCATGGCCGGATGACAGCAGACCAGAAAGAGATGAACATGCGACGATTCGTCAACCGCGAAACCCAGATCATGGTGGGCACAACCGTTATTGAGGTTGGTGTGAATGTTCCGAATGCCAGTGTGATGGTCATTGAAAGTGCAGAAAAATTCGGGCTCAGCCAACTGCACCAGCTGCGCGGTAGGGTAGGCAGGGGAAGCGAAAAAAGCTATTGCATCCTTTTGTCTGGCAGCCAGGTGGGGAAGGATGCTAAAGACAGGCTGGGGGTGATGTGCTTGACCAATGATGGTTTCAAAATCGCTGAGAAAGACCTGGACCTGAGAGGGCCAGGTGATATTCAAGGAACCAGACAAAGCGGGGCACTCAGTTTTCGGATTGCAGACCTGGTTGCTGATAGGGCAATTCTTGAAAAAGCCAAAATATACGCTGAGGACCTGCTGGGCATAGATCCAGATCTTAACCTGGAAGTAAATATCCCACTCAGACAATTTTTAAAGGCGGAGAAAGGCGGTACCTTATGGGGGAAAATATCTTAGGATTATTGCTGCCATATTCAGCATAGTTCCAAAATAACCGCGTATTTACAGGGCCTTGTTTGTTGGAAAATTTTAAAATGCATTTTATATCATTGAAATACCAATTATTAACATCTTTTAAGACATTAAACTTATACTTTTAAGGATTGTCATACATGTATGAAAAGTTTTGGGTCAGCAATATTTGCTTTTTTCCTTTTCCTTGGCAGTCAATCTGTTCAGGCCCAATCTTTTTATGCATTGGATTTCGTTGAAAACAAGGGGCAGTGGGAAGGTGATTTCAGGTTCAAAACAGTGGCAGGAAATGGAAGCCTCTTTATCAGCAATCAGGGATACACCGTTTTGAAAAACAACCCCGAAGATTTCTCTGCTGTCATAGAATACATCCACGGGCATGAAGATGAAAAAACTCCTCCAGTAAGGATTACTTCTGCGCTAAAAGACGGAGAGTCAGCATCTTCTATCGCCATCAGGTCTCATGCTTACCGTGTAAAATTTACTGGCAGCAATCAGGCTGTTCAATTTGTTGCTGAAAAACCTACAGGGGAGAATTCCAATTATTTTTTGGGTGACGATCCATCCGATTGGAAAATGGGCGTTGGCAGTTATGGCAGCATCCTTGGAAAAGGGCTGTATCCCGGAGTTGACATCAGATACTATTCCAGCGGTGATCGAATGAAATATGATTTACTGCTTGCCCCTGGAGCAGATCCTTCAAGCATCCTTTTGTCCTATGAGGGAGTGGATAAACTCAGCATCAAAAACGGACATCTTGTGGTTTCTACTTCAGTGGGTGAATCAAGGGAACTTCCACCGTATGCCTATCAAATCATTGGTGGTCAAAAAAAAGAAGTGGCCTGTTCATATACACTCAAGGGGAACCAGGTCAGCTTTTCTTTAAAAGAATACGACAAAAATGCGGCCCTGACCATCGATCCTGTTCTTGTATTTTCTACCTATACTGGAAGCAGGAGCAGCAACTGGGGCTTCAGTGCAGCACCAGGTCCTGATGGAAGCCTATATGCTGGGGGAATTGTTTTTGGTGCAAGTTATCCTCTTTCTACCGGAGCCTTTCAGTCTCGTTTTGGTGGCGGAACCGGCCAGGGCAATATCAGTGGTGTAGACATTGGTCTTACCCGATTCAGCCCTGATGGAAGAACAAGGGTTTTTTCTACTTATTTGGGTGGAAGCGGAGATGAATTTCCTCACAGCATTTACGTTGATCCACAGGGAAACCCGGTTATACTTGGACGTACCACTTCTTCCAATTTTCCCACTAAAAACAACAACAAAGTCGGCCCCTTGGGGGGCACTGATATTTTTGTAACCAAGCTATCCTCGGATGGCACCATTTTATTGGGAGGTATTTTGATTGGTGGGGCTGGTCTGGATGGAGCCAATATGGATGCTGCCATCAGCCCAGGTCCAAAATCGCTTTTGTACAATTATGGAGACAATGCCAGGAGTGAAGTAATCCTGGACAAATCAAACAATGTATATGTGGCATCAAGTACATCTTCTAGCGATTTCCCGATGAGGAATGCAAGTCAGGCCAGTTTCGGCGGCGGTCAGGATGGGGTGTTGATGAAATTCAGTCCAGACCTGTCAACGATTTTTTTTAGCACCTATCTAGGTGGAAGTGATGATGATGCAGCCTTTGTATTGGCCCTCAATCCTTTGAACAACTCTATTTATGTGGCTGGTGCAACAAAAAGTGTTAACCTGCCTGGTATAAAAACGGGAACCATTGGCCCATCGTTGGCGGGTGGTGTGGATGGTTTTGTGACAGTTTTCAGCAATAACGGCTCAAGGGGAATTGGGAGTTTCCTTGGTACTGATGCAACCGACATTGTTTATGGAATTCAGTTTGACCAGAAAGGATTTCCTTATATCATGGGCATCTCATTGGGCAGCTGGCCTGTCCGCAACGCGGCCTACAGCAATCCCGGTGCCCGACAGTTTATATCAAAGTTGAAGCCCGATCTTACAGATTATGTATACTCCACTGTTTATGGCACCGCAGCCATCGTTCCCAATATTTCACCTGTGGCTTTTTTGGTCGACCGTTGTGAAAATGTTTATGTTTCAGGGTGGGGAGGTAAACTCAACCTTTGTTACAATGGCTCATTTGATACACGAACCATTGGGACAGGTGGCATGCCATTGGCCGGAAACCCCATCCAGAGCTATACCGACAACAAGGATTTTTATTTCTTCGTATTGGAAAAAGATGCGACCAAACAATTGTATGGTTCATTTTTTGGTCAGCAGGGTGGAGAAGGGGATCATGTGGATGGGGGTACTTCGAGGTTCGATAACAAAGGGGCTATTTACCAGGCTGTATGCGCCAATTGCGGAGGAACCAATGTCTGTCCTCGCGACCCTATCAGGCGTCCGATGATCATCACCCCTGGCGTTGCCGCACCAACCAATGGTGCCCTGGGTTCTGGTGGTGCAGGCGAATGCAACCTTGCTGCTTTCAAGATCAATTTTGAGTTTGATGGGGTAAAGGCAGGAGCACTTTCCATTATAGAAGGAGTTGCCAACGATACTGCTGGCTGCCTACCATTGACAGTCGATTTTACCGACAGCATTGCCGTCGGTAAAACCTATGAGTGGAGTTTTGGTGACGGATCTCCTTCGGTAACAGGGTCTGATCCTGAACGAAGACATACTTTTACAGTTGCCGGGAATTACAGGGTAAGATTGATTTCTATAGACAACGACAGATGCATACCAAGGGATACATCGTACATCACCATCCGTGTAAGAACCGACAAAGCCATTTTGAGTGCAGTAGGAGCGAAACTCCCACCCTGCCAAAACTTGGGCTATCGCTTTACCAATACATCCATTGCACCTGCTTCAAGGCCATTCACTGACACCTCATTCATTTGGGATTTTGGCGACAACTCTCCACGGGTAAAAACCGGTAAAGTCAATATTGACCATACATTCCCGGCAGTAGGCACTTATAAGGTGAAGTTGTACCTGAACGATACTGCCTATTGCAATGCTGGCGATGTAAAGGAATTTACCATTTCCGTTTCACCGTTGGTTAAAGCAGGTTTTACTACGCCTGCATTGGGTTGCTTACCCCATAGGGCAACATTCACGAATACCAGTCTGGCAGGGCAAACCTTCAGATGGGATTTTGGAGATGGAACATCTTTCACAGGCCCAAATCCTCCTGTTCACCTTTATAATCGAATTGGTGATTACACAGTTACATTGATTGTGAATGATCCAGGTACTTGTAACCTGAGGGATACAAGCCGTTTCATCATTTCAGTGAAACCCAAGCCGGTTGCTTCATTCAGCTTTGCACCAGATCCACCCAAAGAGAATGAGCCTACACAATTCACCAATCTTTCCTTTGGTGCAAAATCTTATTACTGGGAGTTTGGCGATGGAGATACTTCAATACTTACCAATCCTCTTCATCTTTATGAAAGAACGGATACGTTTAGTGCATGTCTGATTGCATACAATGAATTTGGCTGTACTGATACCGTTTGTGCCAAGGTTGTTACACTGATCAAACCTGTGGTAGATGTTCCCTCAGCATTTACTCCCAATGGTGATCAGATGAACTTCCGCATTTATAACAGGTGGGGGCAGGTTGTTTTTGAGTCTGGTTCTCCATCCTATGGATGGGATGGAAAATTCAAAGGCACACTTCAGCCCATGGATGCTTATGCATATACGCTGATTGTGCAGTTTGGAGATGGAACCATCGTCAACAAAAAGGGCGATATAACATTAATAAGATAGTAATACAGAATTCAAGCAATTGAAGCGATGGAAAAAAGACTGGAAAAAATGAAATCAATGGTTTTGGCAATATTTGTCATGCTTTTGCATGTACAGCTATTGGCCCAGGATCTTCATTTTTCTCAGTTTTTCAATTCCCCGCTTTCTACCAACCCTGCCAACACAGGGTTCATTCCTGCTGCTGATTACCGCCTGGGGGCCCATTACAGGGACCAATGGACTTCCATTCCCGTTCCTTATAAGACAATCAGCATTTTTGGTGATTTCCAGTTCATGCGGGACAGGTTTAGGAGTGGTTGGATGGGGCTAGGGGGCATGATTTTACAGGATGTTGCCGGCACCGGCAATCTCAGGTCTACAAAGGCCTATGCATCTGTCGCCTATCACCAAATGTTGGGTTCAACCGGTTTGTTGTCTGCAGGATTTAATCTTGGTTATGCGGGTAAGCAAATCGCTGCAGATAAATTGACTTTTGATAACCAGTGGAATGGTAGGTTTTTTGACGGAGCCACCCCGAGCGGAGAAATTTTCCAAAGCAACTCTATTGGATATTTTGATTTGCAGGCTGGGTTGAATTATGCCTATTTTCCCAGTGATCATGTATACCTCCATGCGGGGTTTAGCATGCACCACCTCAACAAGCCTCAGGAAACATTTTTTGCTTCGACACCCAATTATGATAATACCATCACACCGAGATCCATATTTTTTGCAGATGCAGTGGTGAAATTGAACAATCGGGTCATTCTCACACCCAGCATCTATTATAGCCAGCAGGCAAGCGCTTCAGAATTTGTAGGTGGGCTCCAACTGAATTATAACATTGTTGGTGCCGGTGATCAGCAACTCATTGGGGCCGTTTTTTTTAGACCTGGGGACGCGTATATTCCAATGATTGGTTATCAATGGAAAAGTTTCAAGTTCATGTTCAGTTATGATGTATCCAATTCTCCTTTGAAGTACTTCAACAACAGCAGGGGTGCTACTGAAATGTACATGCAATATGATGGAATTTATTCTACCATGTATGGCGGCGGAAGGCAGAGCATGTGCCCTACATTTACAACTGGTTTTTGATCTTAAGGTCTTCTGAAAGGGCAGCTACCAGTGCTGAAGGGGTATCGAATGTATTGATCCTGTTCCAGAGTGGGTCATAGAGAAAACCATTGTCAGCAAGCAACTCCATGTGTTTGATCAGGTGATCATAAAAGCCTCCGGAGTTAAGAATATAAATTTTCTTATCATGAATGCTCAGCTGGTTCCAGGTCAACATCTCAAACATTTCATCCAATGTTCCAAACCCTCCTGGTAAAACAATGCCGGCAATGCCCATCTCATACATGGTTTTTTTTCTTTCATGCATGTCGTTGGTGATGATCAGTTTGGTAAGGCTTTCATGCTCATGTTCCCAGGCAAGCAACATCGATGGTATTACACCCGTAACACTGGCCCCATTGGCTAGTGCACTGTTGGCAAGATCCCCCATGATCCCTTTTTTCGATCCACCGTATACAATGTCAAGACCAAGCAAAGCCAATTCTTTTGCCAAAATTATCGCATCTGAAGTATAAACAGGGTTTGTTCCATGCTTTGAACCACAGAAAACAGCGACCGCTTGGCGTATTGGGGTGGTCATTGGTTTTATTTCTTCTTGTAATCACCCCTCTTCCATGAGCGGATGAATTCTCCCCAGGCGAAGGGGTTAAAGATGTTCATGGGGGGCGCCTGGCCTGTATAATAGTATTTTTGAGCACTCTTGGCAAGGTTCAGGTTCACCGATTCCCTGCCGTCATTGGGGAGGGTTCGCATGAGCATTCTTCTTGTTGCCATGTCGGTATTCCTTCGGGCAATTTCAATGTTGTCGTCTGGTACATCCGTGCTGACAAAATCCCTTTCAAACTGTTCTCTTGAGGGCCTGGGCTTGATGATGGCTGCAGGAAGAAAAGAGGTATCGTTGACCATCAACTGGATGATGCTGAATTGGTTGCCCTCCAAGTTGGTGGGAATCTTTGTGATCTTATTTTTGAAACCAATGCAGCTGAACTCAATTTCATCGCCCTTCAATACCACAATGGAGAAAACACCCTGACCGTTGGTGAGTGTGCCCCTTCCGGTCCCTTTCACCAGTATACTTACTGCTGGAAGGCCCCTTAAGCTGTCCGCTGTCATCACCACGCCATACAGCTGAACCACAGAATCCTTAAAAGTTTCAAACTGTGCCTTTGCTGCAAATGGCATAAAAACCATGATCAAAAGGGATTGCCTGAGTAGTTTTTTCATCCAATTCATTCTTTCACAAATTAAGTGCATCTTTTCCATAAACAAAGTAGCACATGATTGGTTATTTTTGCAGTTCCTAGGATTTTTTAACAATTTATATTTATGGGCACAGAAGAGATTTTGAAGGCATTGGGCAATGTTCAGGAACCTGATTTGAAAAAGGACCTGGTAACCCTGAACATGGTAAGGGATATTGTCATTGGCGATAACAAGGTTGGGTTTACCATTGTCTTGACAACGCCAGCCTGCCCGATGAAAGAGTTGATCAGGCGGGACTGCGAGCGTGCCATACACGAACATGTGGATGAGGGTTTGGAAGTTGTGGTGGACTTTACAGCCAATACCAGTTCCATCAGGGTGGACCTGACTTCAGTACTTCCCGGTGTAAAAAACATCATCGCAGTAGTGAGTGGAAAGGGCGGAGTAGGGAAATCAACAGTTGCAGCCAATCTCGCACTGGCACTGTCACAACAAGGGGCAAAGGTGGGTCTGATGGATGCAGATATTTATGGACCCAGTGTTCCCATCATGTTTGGTGTACGCGGCCAGAGGCCTTTGATGGAAAATATTGAAGGGAAGGACAAGATTGTTCCGCTCGAGCAGCATGGCATAAAGCTGATCAGCATCGGATTGCTGGTGGATGAAAAAAGTGCTGTGGTTTGGAGAGGACCCATGGCCAGCAGTGCTATACGTCAGTTTGTGACAGATGTGCATTGGGGTGAATTGGATTATCTCGTGATTGACATGCCTCCAGGCACCGGAGACATACACCTGACCCTGGTGCAGACCATTCCTGTTACAGGAGCAGTGGTTGTTACCACACCGCAGGAAGTGGCCCTCTCAGATGCTAAAAAAGCCATTGCCATGTTCTCTCAGGCACAAACAAAAGTATCCATCATTGGACTGGTGGAAAACATGGCATGGTTTACACCAGCCGAGTTGCCGGAAAGTAAGTATTATATTTTTGGAAAGGATGGCGGCAAAAACCTGGCAGATCAACTGGATATGAATTTTCTTGGACAGATTCCATTGGTGCAAAGTATCCGGGAAGGTGGGGATAAAGGCGCTCCGGCCATGCTAGGAGGGGATGCCCAAACCCAGGAGGCTTTCTCAGCTTTTGCTGCTGAAACCATCAGGGCCATTGCAGTGGCCAATGCGAAATAAAATGCTGTAATTCCCACTTATCGGGCGTTTAAAGCATTTTTTCATTTCGTCCAATCTATGCTGCTATTTTGCAAGCTTTGCTGATTGGCTTGGGGCATTAAGCTTAAAGCTTTGCCGCTTTTCATCCATTTTAATATGGATGATATTGGTTTGTTCTGATTTGTAATCGTACATCAGGGTAGAAATCACCTCAATGGATTTGACTCCGGAAACCTTTTTGGCATTGTAATACACCCAGACTACCTCTTTCTCAATCTCGTAGCCCAGAAAACTGAGCTGTAGCGGTTTTCCATTGATGAATACCTGCACTTGATTTGTGAAATAGCTGTTGATGGCATCTCCGGTGGATTTTTTTTCTCCGGATATGATATCGTATTTCTTTCCTGTAGACTTTCTCAAGGCCTCTTCAAGGTCGTCAGGGAAAAATTTGGTGGCAATACCCAGCTCTTTTGTTTTACTGTTGTATTCAACTTCTGTGATGGTAACAAAAAAGGGATGACTGCTCCCCATTAACAATGGGATGGCCAACAAGTATAAAAAATAATTAAATTTTTTCATGAACCACAAAAGTCTGATTATTTTCAATCTTTCTGCACATGAAAGATTTTATATTTTATTTCAAGATCGGCTGGTCTCACATCATGAGCCTGGATGCTACAGACCACCTGTTTTTTATAGCTGTTTTGGCCGTCATCTATAGTTTTGCCGACTGGAAAAAGGTCCTGATCCTGGTTACTGCTTTTACTGTTGGGCATGCCATCACCTTGTTCATGAGTGTCCTCAACCTGATCAGGGTGAATGGTGATATTGTTGAATTTTTGATTCCCTGCACAATCCTGGTTACTGCAGTGATGAATTTGTTCTTACAAAAGAGACAACGGGCCAGTCATACAATTCAATATGCAATAGCCCTGGGATTTGGACTGATTCATGGTCTTGGCTATGCCAATTATATCCGCATGATGTTGTCTGCCGATCAGCAGTTGGTCTGGGGACTTTTCAGCTTCAACCTTGGACTTGAGGCTGGCCAAATCGTTGTGGTTAGCCTTGTGCTTTTGACCATATGGGTGTCATCTAAGATACATGCCAATGCCCATCTGCGTTGGGTAAGCTTTGTTTCAGCTTTTGTAATGCTGTTTGCACTGAAGCTCGCCATTCAGCGTTTTCCTTTTTAGCAAATCATCAGGCTACTGTTTTACCAAGGTAAAATAACCCGTATTGTTCTGCCAGTGAATTTTACTTCTGTTGTCAAACAGTTCACCATAAAGTCCGTCAGCAACAATATCAATGTCGCCATCCTTGTCCTGGTCAAAAAGTCGGATCCATTTTATCCAGGTGTTCAATCCTTTTTCTTCACTGTTGTTGAAATAATCTTTGGTCGATATCTGTTTTGCCATCTTCATCGAAATCCATGAATGCCAGGTCCATTAGTGCTAGACCGGTTTCTATGGGGATATTGATGGCTGTGGCTCTGTTGAATGTGCCAGCGTTGTTCAGGATCAACCTGAGTTTTTCATTGCCGCCCAGCAAAAGATCGAGCAGTCCATCATTGTTCATATCAAAGAGCTCAACAGTATAATAATTGTCATCATTGGTGATCGTAAAGCCTTTGAAAATCTGGTTGCTCAACTTGAATTTTCTGTTTCCCAGGTTCAGGTATGCAGTTGGGTGGATGGGTACGGCCTTACTTCCACCTGAGTAAGCGATGATGTCAATCAATCCATCTCCATTGATATCACCGGTAGTACCCCCTTGAAAATACCCAAGGTCCAAGCAGAGATTTTGGTAAGTGTTTTCCTTGGGATAGAAAATACTGATCGAGTCTCCCGGAAAAGGGTCTCTGTCAAATCCGGTTGAAAAGAGAACAATTTCCTTGCTTCCATCATTGTCAAGATCCGACAAAACAATTTTTCGTACTTCAGTCAATCCAAATTCCACATTGTACCTCGTGGAATCAATTTCATACTCGGTAAACAGGTTCAGCCCTTTTGCGTTGGTGGGCCATGGATTTCTATAGAAAAAAGCCCAGAGGTCTTTCTTGCCATCCCCCGTCAAATCCGTGTATACATAGGCCCCGGGGCTTTGCCAGTAGTAAGTCTTGTTAACGCTCCAAGAATTTTGGTTGGTATAATTAAACGGGATGAATTGCTGCGCAGCTGTCAATTCAAATCCACTGTAAAGAGAAAACTGCAGGTTAAAAAGGCTGGAAAATGACTTGTTTGTATTGTGCCAGGAGGTTGTTTTATTGAGACCCGGTTTGGTGGGGCATCAACCACTGTTTTTTTGCATCCCACCGTCAGAATAACAATGATTAAAAGTTTATATTGCAGAAGTAAAAGATGAAAGACTGCTCTTTTGGTTACGGTAGTCATTGGAATTGATTTAAGATGAAAAATTGCCTTCGCACAGATTCAAACCTATCTTAAATACAATGCCTGAAACATGATTTCGACACCATCTGATATATTCAGCAGTCTATTATTTTAAAATGATGATAATTGGTAAAATGTAAATTGACAATCATGATTAAATCCATTTTTATTGCCTTGTTGCTGAGTCTTTCAGTAATCGCAGGACAGGCCCAGCCACTGCGCAATGCAGGTTCAAACCATGGGAACAGGTTTGAGCAACTTGATTACCTCTTGCAGGATCCAAATGAGTATAGGACTGCCAGCGGTGCTCCAGGACCGAAGTACTGGCAGCAGCGCGCTGATTATGATATCAATGTTGATATCAATGAAGAAGCCAATGTATTAACAGGGGCTGAAACAGTCACTTATTTCAACAATTCTCCAGATATCCTGACCTATATCTGGTTACAGGTGGATGAAAACTTCCATCATCCCAACAGTGATAACAACTATGACAAGCCTTCAAGCATGAGCACAAGGTTTACCCACCAGCAGTTGTTGCAAATGAATCCCAAAGAATACCTGAATGGATATGGGGTTAATATCACTGCTCTGACAGATGCCACGGGCCGACCATTGACTTATACAGTTAACCAGACCATGATGAGGGTTGAAATGCCCATTCCTTTGAAGCCAGGACAGAAGTTTGTTTTCAAATGCAATTGGAATTATAAAATTCCTGATAAACTTACCCGTTATGGAAGGGGTGGTTACGAGTATTTTGCTGAAGACGACAACAATCTCTATTCCATTGCACAGTGGTTCCCACGCCTTGCTGTTTACAGTGATTTTCAGGGATGGCAGAACATGCAATTCAGCGGTGGTGCAGAGTTTGCGCTGACTTTCGGAAACTACAAGGTAAACATCACCGTTCCTGAAGACCATATCGTTGCGGCAACCGGAGAGTGTAAAAACCTTGCAGCTGTATTGACTCCTGCACAGATGACACGCTGGCAGCAAGCCCAAACGGCCACAGAACCCATTGAAGTAGTAACCCTGGCAGAAGCCATCGAAAATGCGAAGGATAAATCCAAAGGAAAGAAGACCTGGAGTTATGAGGCCATTAATGTTCGTGACTTTGCGTTCAACTCCTCCCGCCGTCTTGTTTGGGATGCCATGGCCGCCGATGTTGAGGGCAAGAAAGTGATGTGCATGAGCTATTATGGAAAGGAAGCCTATCCGATCTATAAAAAATATTCAACCAAGGCGGTATACCATACCATCAAGACCTATTCAAAATTCACCATTGCCTATCCTTATCCTGTGGCCATTTCAGTAGAAGCATCTATAGGAATGGAATACCCCATGATTGCGATGAATTATGGCAGGGCTGAAAAAGATGGTACCTACAGTGAGGCCACCAAATATGGTGCGATTGGTGTGATCATTCATGAAGTGGGACACAATTTCTTCCCCATGATCATCACCGTGGCCCCGCACACCTGATTGCAGACTACATGAAGCTTCCAAAAGACATGTTGGAGCCCATCATGACCAAAGGCGATAATGTTGCCAGCGTAGGATCCAACGCTTATGCAAAGGCGGCAACAGGTTTAAACATCCTGCGTGAAACCATCATGGGAAGAGAGTTGTTTGATTATGCCTTCAAGGAATATGCAAGAAGATGGGCCTTCAAACACCCAACACCCAATGACCTGTTTAGGACACTGGAAGATGCCAGTGCCGTAGACCTGGATTGGTTCTGGAGGGGTTGGTACTATGGTACTGATCCTGTGGATATTTCAATTGATTCAGTAAAATGGTTCAGGTTGGATGCGAATAAAAACATGGCTTCAATGAAAACTCCGGAATTTGAAACCATCAGTAAGGTAAGGAACCGCGAAGACAAGAATCTGATCTATTATACCAATACAGATACAAC
Organism: Chitinophagaceae bacterium; assembly: GCA_021299175.1. Classification (GTDB taxonomy): domain Bacteria; phylum Bacteroidota; class Bacteroidia; order Chitinophagales; family Chitinophagaceae; genus Pollutibacter. The sequence goes on along the minus strand of JAJTFY010000011.1, from coordinate 28,323 downwards.
CCTTCGTGATTACTATTATTACAACAGGGGTGCTGATGCAAAAATGTTTCAGGACATGGCACAGCAACAGCTTGATGCACAAAAAGACAATGCCAACTATGCTGCATGGGAAGACAAGCATTTCTATGAGCTGCAATTCAGCAACAAGGGCGGAATGGTCATGCCCATCATTGTTGAATGGACGTTCAAGGATGGCAGCAAGGAGGTTGACAGGATTCCTGTGGGCATCTGGAAATTGAATGAGGAAAAAGTGACCAAGTTGTTTGTCAAGAACAAGGAAGTTGTTGGCATCAAATTGGATCCCATGCGAGAGACTGCAGACATCAATGAGTCCAATGGCATGTGGCCTGTGAGAGAGATGCCCAGCAGGTTCCAGTTGTTCAAAGGAGCTTCTGCCATCAGCGGTTTGGGCGCACCAAGGGGTGGCGGTCCATCAACCAATGCCATGCAGAAAGCAAAAAAATAGATTAATCCAACCAGGAATTGAATTCTTCCTGTGTTACGAGGCCTTGTTTTCTTTTAACCTCTTTACCATTTTTGTAGAGGATAAAAGTTGGCAAGGCCTCTACTTTTAGGGATTTCATGAGGGCGGTTTCAATGCCACCATCCATTTTTACCAGGGTGAGTTTTTTGTTGTTCTGCTTCATGAAGGCATCCAATACGGGCTCCATTTTTTTACAAGGCGGGCACCACTCTGCACCAAAATCTACCAAAACAATTTTCGTGCTCCTGACCTGCCCTTCGTAGGACGCCATGCTTGTTTGCTTGGCATTGGGATCAACGCCCACCAAAGGTTTGCCTTCTCTCTTCCAGGCATTGATGCCTCCTTCCAGGTTGGTAACGGTGTATCCCTTTGCGCGCAAGAGTTCAGCTGCTGCGCCACTTCTTCCACCGCTCAGGCAATAGATGTAAACATGTTTATTCTTGTCGAGATGGGATGTTCTGTCGTTGAACTCATTTTTATCAAGCCAATTGGCTTGCAATGCGTTGTTAATATGACCGCTCTTGTATTCATCAGCAGTTCTGACATCAAGCACCTGAATCTTTCCGGCACTGATGGCTTTTGAAAAAGCTTCAGGCTGGATGGCATTTGCTTGTTGGCCATTGAGTGAACAGGCGGTGATCATGAACAGAAAAGCGGAGATGAAGTATTTCATGCTGGTATTTTTACAAAAGTAGAGAATTGCTTTAACTTGCCTGCATGTCTGATGCCAAACTCATCATGTTCGATAACCGCCTCAAAAAGGTATACAGAATCCTGCAAAAGCAGGCAAAACAGCTTGGCGTTACCTGCTATAGGTTGTATGACCGCGATCTGCCTGAGTTTCCCTTGATTATTGATGTCTATGGAGAGAATGTTTTGGTAACGGAATACAGGAGCAATCACCGTCTTTCTGAGGAAGATTATGACCGTTGGCTGGAGGACAGTCTTGAAGTGGTCAGGCATGTGCTTGCCAAAACCGAAGACCAGCTTTACCTAAAGGAAAGAAAAAGAAAGGAGAGCCGGCAAGACCAGTACCAAAAAACAGACGACCGGAAAGAATTTTTTGAAGTGGGGGAAGGGGGATTAAAGTTCCTGGTCAACCTCACTGATTATCTGGATACAGGGTTGTTCATTGATCATCGCATGACAAGGGACATGGTCAGAAAAGGATCTATAGGCAAGCGGGTCTTGAACTTGTTCTGTTATACAGGATCATTCTCCGTTTATGCAGCTGCCGGAGGTGCAAAAAGTATTGTATCTGCAGATCTCTCCAATACCTACTTGGAGTGGGCACAGAAAAACATGGAACTGAATGGTTTTTCGGGTCTGCAATACAGCCATGAAAGGGTGGATGTGCTGCAATATTTGCCCACACTTGAAAAGGAAAGTTTTGATTTGATTGTGCTGGATCCACCTACATTCAGCAACAGCAAATCCATGAAGGATGTGTTTGATATTCAGCCGATGCATGTTGAATTAATCAATGAATGCCTGCGGTTACTTTCACCAGGAGGAGTGCTGTATTTCAGCACCAATGCCAGGAAATTTGAATTGGATGAAGAGGGGATCAATGGAACGGTCAAAAACATCACCACCGCAACCACTCCGTTTGATTTCAAAGGGAAGTTGTTGCGGTGGTGCTATATGATTACGAAAGAAGTTTAGCTTACAAGCTCAACGATCTCCACTTCAAACGTGAGGTCTTTTCCGGCAAGGAAATGATTGGCGTCCATGATGATTACCTCTTCTTTTACTTCCATCACTACAACAGGAACAGGCTGTCCGTATTGGTTTTGAAGGTTCAGCTTCATACCCACTTCAACAGTCATTCCTTCAGGAATATTGGATGATGGAAATTCAATGATGGCGCTTGGATCTTTTTGTCCGTAGCCATGATCTGGATCAATCAGGATGGTTTTCTTTTCGCCAACGGCCATGCCAACAACGCCGGCATCAAAGCCTGCAATCATTTGACCTGCACCAACGGTAAATTCCAATGGGGCACGTCCTACTGAACTGTCGAACTGTGATCCATCTTCCAATGTGCCAGTGTAATGAACTCTTACTACGTCTCCGCTTTTAACTTGCATAATTTGTTTTTTAATTGTTCCATTTCAACTGGGGAACCTGCCTGCAAATGACAAAACAAGTCATTGGGCGCTGGATGTTTCAGCAGAAATAATTCGGCAAAACTACCTTTATTCTTTTATTTTTATTGAAATAAAGCCCTAAAACAATGAGAAAGTTTATCATATTGATGTCGCTGACTTTCACTGTGCTTGTTTCAACAGCACAGACAGCTCCTGGTCTGATCCAGCCCGGTGCTGCCAACCTTGATCAGTATGTTCCATTGTTGAAAGGAAAGCGGGTAGGGCTGTTTGCCAACCAGACATCAATGGTTGGGGATGAGCACCTGGTCGATTTGTTGATGGGAAAAGGCATTAAAGTGCAGCTCATTTTTGGACCAGAGCATGGATTCAGGGGTACTGCGGATGCCGGTGAAAAGGTGGGTAATTATGTGGATGAGAAAACAGGCATCACGGTGGTTTCGTTATATGGACCCAAGCGCGGTCCCTCAAAAGAGGACCTTGAAAAAATTGACCTGCTGCTGTTTGACATCCAGGATGTCGGTGTTCGTTTCTATACGTTTATCTCCTCACTGGAGGCCTACATGGAAGCAGCATTTCTGAACGGCAAACCTCTTGTCGTACTCGATCGTCCCAATCCCAATATCCACTATGTGGATGGCCCAGTATTAGACACCGCTTTTCGTTCTTTTATTGGCATGCAACCAGTGCCTGTTGTTTATGGCATGACGATTGGCGAATATGCGCAAATGCTTGTTGGTGAAAAATGGTTAAAACCCACTGCCATAAAAGCCTATGGCCAAATGAAAGGGGAAGGAAAAGAACCCATGATAATAATACCCTGCAAGAATTATTCTAGAGCCAGTGTGTACGACCTTCCCATCAAACCATCGCCCAATCTCCCCAATCTATCCTCGATTTATTGGTATCCTTCCACCTGTTTTTTTGAAGGGACAGTATTGAGCGAAGGTCGCGGTACCATTGCTCCCTTTCAGATTTTTGGTCATCCTACATTGCCTGCAAGCATGTTTGCATTTACCCCCAAAGCCATGCCTGGAGCCAATGCTCCCAAGTTAAAGGATCAACTTTGTTATGGATGGAATGTTTCTGGTGATGCATCATCCATCAGGTCAACACTCAAGGATAGAATGAATCTTTCCTATCTGATCGAAGCCTATACATTGTTTCCAGAGAAGGAAAAGTTTTTTATACTCCCTAAATCGGGTGATGCCCGGGCCTCTTTCTTCAACAAACTTGCAGGGAATGCAACACTGATGGATCAACTCAAGTCAGGAATGCCTGAAACCGAAATCAGAAAAACCTGGGAACCAGGGCTGAAAGCATTCAGGAAGATCAGGGCGAAGTATTTGATATACAAGTGAACAGCCAGGGACGAGGGACAAGGGACGAGGGACAAGGGATGAGGTACAAGGGATGAGGGGAAAGGGATGAGGGACAAATGATTACATTTGCCGAATGAAAAAGCTGCAGGATTTCAGGATTGTTTTCATGGGTACGCCGGCATTTGCCGTCGCCATATTGGAAAAATTGGTGAAGGAAGGTTGCAATGTTGTCGCAGTAATCACTGCACCAGATAAGCCTGCCGGTAGAGGGATGCAATTGACAGAAAGTGCCGTCAAGAAATTTGCCGTTGAACATGGTCTGCATTTGTTGCAGCCTTTGAAATTGAAAGATCCCGAATTTGTATCAGCATTAGCGGATTTGAAAGCCGATGTGCAGGTAGTTGTCGCCTTCAGGATGCTGCCTGAAATCGTCTGGAACATGCCGCTATTGGGTACAATCAACCTGCATGCATCATTGCTGCCCAAGTACAGAGGTGCGGCGCCCATCAACTGGGCCATCATCAATGGAGAAAAGGAAACCGGACTTACAACCTTCAGGCTTCAGCACGCCATCGATACAGGAGATGTGTTGATGCAACAAAAGGTACATATTCGGGAAGATGAAACTGCCGGTGAGTTGCATGATGAGATGATGGCATTGGGTGCTGAGCTCGTTTATACAACATTAGATCAATATTGCACTGGTGTGTTGGTCCCAAAACCACAAGCTGCAATCGCAGTAGCAGAGGACTTGCCAACGGCCCCCAAAATCCATACTGACACCTGCAAGATTGATTGGAACAAAACTGCACAGCAGGTCTATGACCTGGTCCGTGGATTGTCGCCTTACCCCGGATGTTTCAGTTTCCTTGATGGAAAGATGATGAAAGTCTTCAAAGTCTCCTTCGAAACAGTTTCAACGGGGGCTCTTCCTGGTGAGTACCATACAGACGGAAAGTCATACCTCCGTTTTGCTGCAGTCGATGGATGGGTTTCCATAGCCGAATTGCAGCTTGAAGGAAAGAGGCGGATGGATATCGCTTCCTTTCTAAGAGGCCATCGCTTTGGATGATGTCTTTTACCCTCACCCCTCTCCCCTCATCCCTGACCCCTCCTAAAGTTTACCTATTTTTGTCCCAAACTGAACTTATGTCAATTGCCGAGAGGTTCATGCGATACGTTGCCATCGATACACAAAGTGATCCTGACAGTAGTGCATTTCCATCCACCGAAAAGCAAAAAGTTTTATCATCTTTGTTGGCAGAGGAGCTGCTACAAATGGGAATTGCCGACGCCCACATGGATGAGTGGGGGTATGTATATGCCACGATTCCTTCCAATACCAACAAGGACGTTCCTGTGATTTGTTTTTGCTCGCATGTAGATACTGCACCTGATTGCAGCGGTAGTAATGTTAAGCCCATTTTGCACGAGCAATACGCTGGTCAGGATATCATGCTCCCTGATGATCCTACGCAGGTCATCACCACCAAAGAGCATCCTTATCTGCTTCAAAAAATAGGCGATGACATCATTACCGCAAGTGGTCTGACACTCCTTGGCGCTGATGACAAGGCAGGAGTTGCCATCATCATGGAATTTGTTCGTCGTTTGGTGAACGATTCATCCATCCAGCATGGCAAGCTGAAAATATTATTCACCCCAGATGAAGAAGTGGGTAGGGGTGTAGAGCATGTAGACATGCAAAAGCTTGGTGCTGACTTCGGGTATACCCTGGATGGCAGCGAATTGGGTTCATTGGAATTTGAGACTTTTTCTGCTGATGGTGTTGAAGTTGTTATCAACGGCATCATCGCCCATCCCGGCAGTGCAAAGGGCAAGATGGTGAACGCCATCAAGATTGCCGCTGAATTTGTGGCGGCACTGCCCAAGGATACCATGGCACCAGAGGTTACTGAGGGAAGACAGGGTTTTATTCATCCAACCGATATCAGGGGTGGGGCAGAATCCGCTTCAGTAAAGTTCATCATCCGGGATTTTGAAACGGCCCAGCTTGCTGAACATGAGGCCTTGTTGGAAGAAATCCTCAAGCGTGTGATTTCCCAATATCCCGGAGCCACTTATCAGTATATCGTGAAGGAACAGTACCGCAACATGCGGGAGATTCTTGATCAGCATCCGGATGTTGTCAGGCATGCCGCCGATGCCATCAGAGCATGTGGATTGACCCCTTTGTCTGAACCTGTGCGTGGAGGCACCGATGGATCAAGGCTTTCTTTCATGGGGCTTCCCTGTCCCAATATTTTTACCGGAGAAATGGCGCTGCATTCGAAGCATGAGTTTGTGAGTGTGCAAGACATGGAGAAAGCCGTTGACGTGCTGGTAAAGCTGGTGCAAGGCTGGGAAAATTCTGCAGCCTTGCCAACTTTACCAACTTCTTAATAAATAAAGTTGCATCTTCATGACGCCATCTGGCATTATGATTTTCAATAATTTTGTTCAAACAGTATTTATGTCAATCAACTTTCTTCAAATCACTACAGGAGCTCCGGTTGATCCTGCCGCCACGGCAAAAACATCAAGCCCCATGCACCTCTGGGATGTTTTGCAATCCGGTGGTGCCATCATGATTCCTTTGGCATTGCTCTTCGTGCTTGCTCTATTCTTTTTCTTCGAAAGGTATATTGCCATCAGAAAAGCAGGAAAGATTGATGAAAATTTCATGCGCATCATCCGCGACCATATCGTCAATGGAAACATTGCTGCAGCAAGGGCCATGACAAAAAATACCAACAATCCCGTTGCACGCATCATCGATAAAGGAATACAACGCATCGGCAAGCCCATTGATGCCATTGAAAGGAGCATGGAAAGCATCGCAAGGCTTGAAATGTATAACCTGGAGCGAAACCTTAGCGTATTGGGTGTGATTTCCAGGACGGCCCCCATTTTTGGATTTGTGGGAACCCTGGCGGGTTTGATGCAGTTGTTTTTTGACATCAATACCACTGGCGAGTTTGTGTTGAATACCATCGCAGGAGGATTGTACGTAAAGCTGGTTACTTCAATTTCTGGTTTGATTATTGGATTGATTTCTTTTTTGGGTTTCAGTTTTCTGCATACCCAAATTGATAAAACAGCCAACAGGATGGAAGTGGCAGCTGCAGATTTCCTTGATATCCTCCAGGAGCCAACAAAATAATTCAAGCGGTCATGCAAATCAGAAAAACATACCGAGGAGAAACAGAAGTTTTTACAGAAGCACTGAATGATATCCTGTTCATTCTGCTGATGTTCTTTTTGATTGTGGCAACCCTTGCAAACCCCAATGTGATCAAACTTTCTCAACCAAAATCACAGGGCGATACCAAGGCCAAGCAAACAGTTGTGGTGTCTATTGATGCCAACAAACAATTTTATGTGGGAACAACTCCAGTAAGCCTGGATTCATTGAAGGCTGCTTTGTTGCCCATCATTTCAAAGGAAAAGACAGAACTGCCAACAATTGTTATCAATGCTGACAAGACGGTTGAGATTGACCTTGTGGTGGGTGTAATGCGTGTTGCAAAAGAGCTAGGGGCAAAGACGGTACTCTCTACAGAAAAGCAATAAGTCAGAGGGAAGCGCCTGTTCTTCTTCCATAAACCATTCTTTCTTTTTCCTGAAAATCTTTCTTTACTGAAATGTTTTCAAATTCATTTTCCTCCAGCAGTGCTGCCACTTCCTGCGCGTACAATTCATGGGTTTCAAAAAACAGCATTCCACCCCTGAGTAAATGGTGATCAGAAAATGCAATGATTGCCTTGTAGAACTGCAGTGGATCATTGTCGGTGACAAAAAGTGCTGCATGGGGTTCATGATCCAGCACACGATCATCCATTTCTAATTGATCTTCCACGGGAATATACGGTGGGTTGCTGATGATAATATCAAAAGCAGGCAGTTGATCATATTTTGCTTCTTTCAGGATGTCTGACTCAATGAAATGAATATCCGTATTTAACAGTACGGCATTTGTTTTGGCTATGGAAAGCGCGCCGTTGCTTTTGTCTACAGCCCAAACATCCCAATCGGGAAAGTATTTTTTTAAAGCAATGGCAATGCATCCACTACCTGTTCCAATGTCAATCACTTTAAACCGATAGCCTTCATCGGCGGGGATGTCTGCATACATTTTTTTGACTTCCATCACCAACTCTTCAGTTTCTGGCCTTGGAATCAACACATGTTCATCTACCTGAAAGCGCATGTCACAAAACCATGTATGCCCGAGTACATATTGTGTAGGCCTGCCATGCAAGAGTTCTTCCTTGCAATGGGTATACCTTTCAAGCTGTGTTTCGCTGAGCAATACATCATGGTGGATGATCCTTCGAGACCTGTCCCATCCTGTGATGTCTTCCATGATCAGGTCGGCGATATTGGAGGCCTCCCTGTTTTCATAAAGGGGCTGAATAGATTGCTGTAATTGGTGGTATGCTTCTTTGATGCGCACGTTCCAAAAGTAAAACAATTAACTTTGCAGATGCAATCCTTTGGGAGACTATCAGCCGAAAACTGATAAATCCTATTTTTCGGATGGTATACGTCACGCCATAAATAGTGCAATGGAACTTGATCCCAATTATTACCAGACCATAGAACAGCATGCTTCAGCAGAATTTTCTGACAGGGGCAGCAAGTTTGTAGGCCTGGCTTATCCTGTTTCATCCATTGACGAATTCAAGGTCATATTGAATGATGTCAAAAAAAATCACCCCAAAGCTTCTCACCATTGTTTCGCTTATAGGATGGGTGCTGATGGCATGACCTACCGTGTGACCGATGCAGGAGAACCTTCAGGAACTGCCGGAAGGCCTATTCTGGGTCAGATTGACAGCAAAGGACTGACCAATACCTGTGTAATTGTCGTGCGGTATTTTGGAGGCACCTTGCTGGGTGTACCAGGATTGATCAATGCATACAAAAGTGCAGCTTCCATGGCATTGCAGTTGACTCCTCTGATTAGAAAATCTGTTGAAATTCTTTATGAAATACAGTTTGATTATACGGTGACCAACGAAGTGCTAATAGCACTGAGGAGATTCAATTGCAGCATCCTCAGGCAGGAGATGCAGCTGTTTTGCTTGTATGATATAGGGGTACCTAAAATTCATGAAAACGAATGCAAAAGAATGTTGGAAGATGTGCGCGGCTTGGTATTAAAAAAGAAAAGCGATTCATTGTGATGAATCGCTTCCTGTATTTTCTTTCTTGGCTTATTTTGTTGTGTTCATTTCTTCATCAACCAAAACCCTTCCGCAGTTTTCACAAACAATGATTTTTTTGTGCTGGCGAATCTCGCTCTGGCGTTGAGGAGGAATGGCATTGAAGCAACCACCGCAGGCATCACGAACAACAGGAACCACTGCAAGTCCGTTGCGGAAGTTTTTTCTAATCCTGTCAAATGAAGTGAGGAGGCGAGGATCTACAGCAGCACGCGCCTTTTCAGAAACTGCCCTGCATTCTTTTTCTTCTTTCTCTGTTTCTGCAATGATTTTGTCAAGTTCACCTTTTTTAACTTTAAGGTTTCCTTCTTTTGTTGCAATGTTTTTCTTGGCAGCATCAAGGATTCTGGCTTTGTCAGCAATTTCCTCGTTTGCATCCTTGATATGACGCTCAGCAAGTTTCATGTCGAGTGTCTGGTTCTCGATTTCCTTGTTGATGGCTTCGTATTCGCGGTTGTTTTTTACATTATCACTTTGCTTCTCATATTTCTTGAGAAGATCTTGAGATGTAGCAATCAACTCCTTTTTTTGTTCAATGAACTCATTGATACCATTGATCTCTTCTTCAATTCTTGTTTCCCTGGCATGCAATCCCTGGATTTCATCTTCAAGATCACGCACCTCAATAGGAAGTTCACCTTTCAGGATTGCAATCTCATCCAGTTTGCTTTCAACCTTTTGAAGATTGAGCAGGGAAGCGAGCTTTTCTTCTACTGAATATTCTTTTACAGTTGCCATAATGAGTTATAAAAAATAGTTGACAGGATTGGTATATCTACCGGTTTTTAGGACGGCAAAGGTAGGGAATTTTTCTTTTATCACCCTTTCCAGAAGATCTGATGTATATTGTTCGCTCTCAAAATGCCCGATATCAGCCAAAAGCATCCTTCCTGCCGGCAGAAAAAAATCATGGTAGCCCAGGTCTCCGGTAAAATAAAGATCGGCTTTCATTGCTAATGCATTGTAAATCATAGATTTACCTGATCCCCCGCAGAGGGCAATGGTTTTGATGGGCTTTCCTGTCAAAGGGCTGTGCCTTATGGCGCCGGTTTTGAAGATGGTTTTGAGCATGGACAAAACATCTTTTTCAGCAATAGCTTCGGGGAGTGAACCGATGGCTCCTCCACCCAGTTCATGGAACTGATTCTCCAATGGTATGATATTATATGCCACCGTTTCGTAGGGATGTGCGGCCTTTAGTGCCTGCATTACCGGGGTTTGGAGGTGTACCGGAAAAATGAATTCCAGCTTTTGCTCCTGCTCGAGATGTCGCTTTCCTTCAGTTCCGATAAAGGGATTGGCCCCTTTCAATGCCCTGAAACTTCCTTCTCCCATACTGCTGAAACTGCATTCATCATATAAGCCTATGGCACCGGCTCCAGCTTCGAAAATGGCGTTTTTTACTTCCTCTGCTTGTGCTGAAGGAACATAGGTCGTCAGTTGCCTGTGGGTTCCGCCCTTTGGGGAGAGCACCTGTAGATTTTTTAGCCCCATTCTGCGGGCAATTTCTCCATTAACCCCCCAAATCACATTGTCGAGGTTGGTATGAATAGCGTAAACACTGATTTCATGTTGAATACAACGCAACAGCATGCTGGTGACCGGATCGTTGGTATCGATTTTTTTGAGGCCCTTGAATATCGGTGGATGGTGTACAATGATCAGGTTGAAACCGTTTTCAATGGCTTCATCAACTACTTCTGCTGTGAGGTCTAGGGCGACGATGGCCCCATTGGCTGTAGCAGTGGAATCTCCACAGGCCAGTCCGCAATTGTCATACTCCTCTTGTAAATGAAGGGGAGCCAGTGTTTCTAAAAAGTTAATTATATCAGCAATACGGTGCATTTATTTCCATTTGTTCAGGAATTGAAATTACTTTACTTTCTGAACAGCAAACCATTGAAACATAGATTTTTATACTTTTTAGCGATTTTTCTCTCCGGACCTGTTTTCTCCCAAAAAATTGTCCATGACTGGGAGAATTATGTGGTTTCCTTGAACGGCAAGCCAGTTTCCATCAATGTCGACCTTGGATTGGCCTCGATTGCACCGGTTCGGGAGGATTCTTTTGTTATCATCCTCAGGGTAAAAATCAACCAACTGGATGCCAGGGGTATGCCCACTGATGTTGAGGCTGAACAATTGCTTAAGATGGAGGATGCACTGGTAACCTTGCTTGCCAGGCAATCCGGGGCCACCTTGGCAGGGCGTTTTACCCAGCGTGGCATTCGGGAGTTTTACTTCTACGCTCCTGATACCCTTGGGTTTAGAAAGGGGGTAAACCAATCCATGCAACCTTTTTCGGATCATGAATGGCTGAGCCAGGCCAAAAAAGACCCCAAATGGGAGAATTATTTCACAGTTTTGTACCCTGGAAAACTGGATAAATTCAGGATTGAGAGCAGGAGAAACCTGGCTGAATTATCGAGGGCAGGCCTTTTACGACAGGGCCCCATACTGGCGGATTATTTTTTTGAATTTCAGGAACTCGAGTCTATAAAAAAATTTCTTTCATCACCATCCATGACAGGATTTGAAATCATTTCCTTACCCAATAAACCAGGTGAGGTTAATCAAGCTTTTGTTTTGGTCTTGAGAAAGAAAGTTGAGCCTGATTATCCCTGGATTGAAAGCCATCTGGTTCCATTGTTTAACGATGCGGTTAAAAATAGGGGAGTTTTTTTGGGGTGGCAAAGGGTACTCAAATAATTCAATTTCAGTTGATTCTAGTCAAATCTGCATACAATATAATCGCAGGATAAACGTTTTGTAGGTTTAATATAAACTGCCAAGAAATATGAAAGTTCACAATAAGTCCTTGCTAACATTGTCCCTTGCATTAATTCTCCTAACATTTGCATCATGTGAGAAGGTAAAGCAGCAGGTACAGGAAACTGTGGCCAGTTTTCCTTCGGGGAATAGCAGCCTGCAACGACTGAATTACAGCTGGTATATTACAAAATCTGGCACCACGTTTGTAGAGGCCAAGAGTGAGCAGAATGGGGCGATTTCATCAATGAAGCTTGTAAAAAAGTAAAACATAAAAATGGGTGTTAATTTATAAGTGGCGCCAGATATTTTTCAAATAAAAATTCATTTGAACCAGTCAAAAAATAATATTTTTTTTAACCGTCAAGCCGGAGTACGACTTCACTGGTTCACTGTTTTTTTTATGCTTTGTTTTTTGAGTGAATCAAAGGCTCAACTTTCAGCTTCTTTCTCATTCAGTATGCAAAGTTCCTGCCTCAAAGCAGGGGAGGGGGTAATTGTAAAATTCACAAATGAAACTACTGGCGGCAATTATGTCAGTGACTGGAATTTTGGAGATGGAACTTCATCCAAAGCATCCAATCCAATAAAAGTATACACAGATCCTGGTGTTTATTATGTGAACCTCACAACAAAGAATGCCGCAAATGATGTCTCCGCATTCACGAAACAAATCATTATTTATCCAATCCCCAATATTGTATTTTCAACAGACGTAAATAAAGGGTGTAGTCCATTAAAAGTCAATCTTACAGACAAATCTCTACCAGGTGAAATAAAGGATCTTACTACTGGAAAAATATACTTTGATAAAATTGCCAGTTGGGCTTGGGATTTTGGTGATGGAAACAAAGCCAATACTGTTGCACCAACTGTTGGTCATACCTATACCCTTCCTGGAAATAGGAAAGTCACTTTGTCATTGATTACTGAATATGGATGCAAGGTTTCAAGTGAATCAGCAGGAGATTTTATTCAAGTGATCGATAATGCTATTGCGGACTTTTACATTCCCTCAGCCAATTCATGTAAGTTTCCATTAACGGTACAAGCCTCCAATTTTTCTGCTACAGGGCTAACGTATAAATGGGATGTAACTGGGACCGGTGAAGCCGTAATTTCCAACAGTACTGACTTTTCTCCATTCATAACTTTTCTTCAATCGGGCAGTTACAGGATTACACTCACGGTAACCAATCAAGCTGGTTGCGCTGATGTATTGAACTATGACTATGTACTTCCACCAAGCCAAATCGTCAATATATTCTCCGCTCCCGATTCTGCTTGTGATAAATCTACCGTTAATTTCATCAACCAGTCCAACCCTGAACCCATTTCCCAGTCCTGGTATATCAATGGTGTTAAACAAGCGTCTACCAGAGACTTGAGTTATCAATTTCCTTCAACAGGATCATACTTGGTTAAGCTTGAATCCCAGTTTGGCACCTGTAATACCTCATTTGAGAAAAGCATCAGGATCGACCCTTTGCCTGTTGCTGATTTTATTGAAGACCAGGTGGCAAGTTGTGATTTTCCGCTTGATGTGAAATTCAACAACAAGTCAACCGGAAACATAACAAAGCTGATTTGGAATTTCGGCGATGGGGCAACGCAAACAGAATTGCTCCCATTCAGCGATACTGTAAAGCACAAGTACATTGGTGCTGGTGTATTTGGTGTTTCTGTAACAGCATTTACTGATAAAGGGTGTTCATTTACCAGGACAAAAAATAGCCTCATTTCAATTCAGCCACCAGTCATTCTTAAATCGAACCTTCCTGATAGTGGTTGTGCACCATTAACCATAAGACCCAATATCAAATTCAATATTGATCCTTTGATTACCTCGTGGAAATGGTCAGTCAAGGACAAGAAAGGCAAAATCATATTTTCATCCGTACTGAAGGATCCCGGCAACATTGTGCTCACGGACAGTGGAAAATATGATGTCACTGTAGACATCGTGAGTTCTTCAGGCTGTAACAAATCCTATACCTGGCTTGTGAAAGTGGGAGAGATTCCGAAAGATTTTGACTTTTCAGCTACACCAGTTGATGCATGTGCAAGTGCCCCATTTAGGTTCAAATATCTTGGGCCTGATGTAACGGGTTTCAAGTGGAAATTTTCAACGGGTGATTCAGCAGATCAAACTGAGTTTTCTAAATCTTTCATAGCAATAGGAAAAGTGGATGTTAAGCTTACCGTTTTCCAGAATGGATGTGCCAAGACACTAGAAAAAACAAAATTCATCAACGTAAGGGGCGTGGTTACCCAATTTTCGGTGATAGGAGATTGTCAAAATCCCTTGGATAAAGTGGTGACTGAAAACTCCATTGGGAATGTGGCTTCATGGGATTGGAATTTCGGTGATGGAGATACCAGGAATTATACCCTTAAAAAAGATACACTTCAGCATCGTTATGCAAAATCCGGGAAATACACGGTTACCTTAAAAGTTTCCGGGGATGGCTGTACTTACATTGATTCTACTGTCGTTTATGCAACAAACGAAAGTGGCATTAATTTTGAGTCAGTGAAGCGTCCTGTATGTATTTCGGATACATTTCTGGTCCTGAATTCGCTTTCAGAAAATTCCAAAATGATCAGGGCATATGATTGGGATTATGGTTGTGGATTTACCGGACAAACCTCTACTGCCAGTCCGAAAATCAATATCGCAGATCTCTGCAAATATCCAGAAAATGCCAAGCGGGGCTTGTACACCATGCAACTGAGGGTCGTGGATCAAAATGGATGTGTTTACAACAGTCTAAGAAAAGATATCTTGGTTGCAGGGCCTGTTGCCAATTATGTGAGTCTTTCCTCTACTTCTGGTTGCGAAAACCTCCCTGTATCTTTTCAGGATAGATCAACTGGCGATGGTGTCAATAAATTGACCTCAAGATTGTGGGATTTTGGTGATGGCGCCCCTGTTGAAAATATTTTGTCTGGACCGGTTCAGCACATATTCGCCAAGCCAGGTAGTTACAATGTCAAATTAACAATAGTTGATAGTTTGGGATGTAATGCTGTTGCCATAAAAACGGTGGTGAAAGTCACCCAATCTGGAGTTGATTTTTACCCATTACAAACCGCAAGCTGTCTCAACAAGATAGTACAGCTCCAAGTAGTTTCTCCAACCAAATATGTCAGTTTTAAATGGGATCTTGGTGACGGTAAAGCTTCATTTATACCCAATCCAAGGGTATCTTACACCCAGACTGGCAAAAAAGACATCAGCCTGACTGTCATTGATGGATTCGGGTGTGAGTCAACAATAAAAAAGGCACAATTGGTTACCATTGATATGCCATCTGCTGATATCAGTGTTTTGGAAGACTCTTCAACTTGCCCTCCTTTTCCTGCTCAATTTATGTTTGTCGGCAAGTTTGCAGAAAGCTATGAGTGGGATTTTGGCGATGGTTCAAGTTCCTCTAATCCAAGTCCGGTGCATGTATACACCAAGCCGGGTACCTATTTAGCAAAGCTCAGGGTAATCAGTCCTGGCGGATGTGAATCCACTGGAGGGCCAATCATCATTCATGTTGAGGGGCCTACCGGCACTGTTGACTATCCTAATGTAGCCTGTGATCCATACGATATGGTATTTGATGTGAAGTCGAAAAATGCAAAGTTTGTTACCATCGACTATGGTGATGGCTATTTGGCAGAGGACATTTCATTTGGGACAGGTCAATTCAATTATCAGTACGGCGATACAGGAATGTATACCCCAAATATTTTTATTTCCAATGGTGTGGGCTGTACTTTGCTTTTGCCACAAGGAGAGCCTATAAAAGCAGTTTCTATTCTTCCGGTTTTTAAAGGAGATGTTTTATTTTATTGTGACAAGGGTGGCGTCAATTTTACTGACCTTAGCCTCTCCAACGATCAACTAACGGGTTGGACTTGGGACTTTGGAGATTTGGATAGTGGACGAGGAAACCGCCCCTATCATTTCTATGGATCTCCAGGTCTTTACAATGTAAAATTGACAGTATCCAGCTCCCTTGGATGTGTTGATACGCTCACCCGTTTAGCATATGTTGATATTCAGGCCAGACCTGATATTGCAATAGATATATCAAAATTCCCTGTCTGTGAGGAGGAGCTGATACAGTTGACTGGGGTTGAGGTGCGTCCTAACAATTCACCAATTGTATCCTGGTTCTGGGATTTTACGAATGGGAACAGTGCTGCAGTTAAAATCCCAGAGAAGCAGCTGTTTAGAAAATCAGGCATTTATCCTGTTAGAATCCACGCCACCAATCAAAAAGGGTGCAGTGATACCCTTGTGCAAAACCTTTTGGTCTATCCCATTCCTTTGTTGGATGCAGGTTCGGATTCCATCCTTTGTCTTGGTACACCCATCCAGCTTAAACCCCAAGGAGCTGCGACTTATGAATGGTTTTCCGGTCCAACCCTCAGTTGCACCAATTGTGAACAGCCTTTTATCAATCCCGTTTCGGATGCCATTTATTTTGTAAAAGGAACCTCTGCTGTTGGTTGCTCAGCCATTGATTCAATCAATATCAAGGTGATACAACCCTCAACAGTTGTGGCACCTGCAGACACCATTGTTTGTTATGGAGATGCGATACGATTAGAAGCAAAGGGCAGCTTGCTTTATTCCTGGACGCCCGCCAACGGACTGAGCAGGACTGATATTGCTGGACCCACAGTAAAACCAACCCAAACCACAACGTATACCGTTACGGGCAAGGATGTATACAATTGTTTTGTGACCACGGATGATGTAGTGGTAACTGTTGTTCCGCTCCCAACAGTCAATGCCGGAAGGGATACCACCATCATGGCCGGATATCCCCTTCAACTAAAGCCTGTTTATTCACCGGATGTAAGCAGGGTTCAGTGGGTTCCTTCATTGTTCCTGAATTGCAGTGATTGTAAGACTCCCGTCACTACACCATCCTATTCTGCAACATATACCTTGTTTGCATACACGCCAGAAGGATGTATGTCCAAAGATGTGGTCAATGTATTTGTGACTTGTACTGGAGACAATCTTTTTATTCCAAATACTTTTTCTCCCAACGGAGATGGCATCAATGAGGTTTTTTATCCTCGGGGTAGGGGAATAGAAAAAATCAGGTCGATGAAGATTTTCAGCAGGTGGGGTCAACTGATCTACCTCAAAGAAAACTTTCTTGCCAATGATCAGAATGCCGCCTGGGACGGGAAACGCCAAGGGCAATATGTTACCCCGGATGTATATGTTTACATGATTGATCTGGTTTGTGAAAATGGCAATATCATCACATTGAAAGGAGATGTAACATTGATCAGATGATAAAACGCCCCAATATTTTTATATTCCATCTTCTTTTTCATTTTACAATCTTCATGACACTGTGCAATGTGGTGATGGGTCAGGACCTTCATTTTTCACAATTCTATGAAGCGCCCCTGTTGCGCAATCCTGCATTGGCAGGGCTTTATGAAGGAGATGTGCGTATTCAGGGGGTCTATCGCAACCAGTGGAACAGTGTGGCATTCCCCTATCAGACGGGTTCTATCAATGCAGAGTATAAATTTCCGGTGGGTAAAGGCGAGGATTTTCTGACAGTTGGAGGTCAGGTGCTTTATGACAAGGCCGGAACGGTTCAACTGCAGACAGTGCACATGCTACCCATGGTGAATTTTCACAAATCACTCAGCACCAACAAGGTTTCATATTTATCGCTTGGATTCATGGGTGGAGTCGTCAACCGCAGGCTTGACCGATCAAGGGTAACCACCAACAGCCAGTACGATGGGTTCTATTTCAATGGATCCCTCCCGGATGGTGAGACCTTTACTGGTGCATATTCCTATGCAGATATGTCCGTTGGTATGAGCTTCAATACCACCTTGGGAAGCAACGACCATCATTATCTTTTTGGAGGATTGGCTTACCACCATTTCAACAAACCCATGAATTCATTTTATGGCAGCATTGCCCACTTGCCGAAATGGGTTGCTTCGGGAGGGTTAAAACTCAATCTAGATGATCTGACTTATATCACCTTTCATGGAGATGTGTCCGATCAAAAACCTTTCAGGGAGATTGTGGCCGGAGGTACCTTCTCAAAACGGATGGGCAATGAGTATGCGTCAACAACAACAGTACATGCAGGCGTGTATTACCGACAAAATGATGCCATTGTTCCCGTATTAAAGTTTGATGTCAATCAGCTTTCTATCGGTATCAGCTATGATATCAATATTTCAACCTTGGCCCCGGCCAGCCTTAACAGGGGGGGCTTTGAAATATCACTTGGTTATTTGGCCATTAAGCCCAAACATGCTGAGGTCATTCTCTGTCCCAAGTTTTGAACCTGTCCAACAAATAGTGCTGATTGTTGATTTCTTTCGCCAGAGCAATCATTTTTTTCCGGCAAACAAAAAATACTGTTTCTCTGTTGTAGATTCGCAGGGTAAATTCATTTCATCAAAACAATAAGAAACAATGGCTATTCAAAAAGGACAAATTGCTCCAGATTTCAGTCTTTTCAATACAGAAAAGAACAAGGTAAATCTTGCTGATTACAAAGGTAAAAACCTGGTGATCCTCTTCTTTCCTCTGGCTTTTACAGGTGTTTGCACCACTGAACTCTGTTCAGTAAGAGACAACCTGAATGACTATACATCACTCAATGCTGATGTTGTTGGAATTTCCGTAGACTCTCTGTTCAGTCTTGGCAAGTTCAAAGAAGAGCAACAATATAATTTCCCATTGCTCTCTGACTTCAACAAGGAAACATCCCAGTCATATGGCGCTTTCTATGATGAATTCGTCCTCGATATGAAAGGGGTTTCCCGCAGGGCTGCATTTGTGGTTGATAAGGATGGCGTGGTGCAATATGCTGAAGTGCTTGAAAGCGCTGGCGATCTTCCCAACTTCGATGCCATCAAAGAAACACTAGCTGGGCTGAACTGATCCTAAAGGACCTGCACTATAAGGAACTTGAGATAATTGGTGTTTTCCAATCCCCTGATGATCGGATGGTCGGCAGATTGTGATTGAAATACCACCTGTCTCAAGTTTCTTTTTGCATCCTTGGCAGCCATCTCAATGGTTTGATAAAATACATCCGGTTGTACGAGGTTCGTGCAAGATGATGTGACCAGAAAACCTCCCGGCTTCAGCAGTTTCATTCCCCTGAGGTTGATTTCCTTGTATCCACCGATGGCATTCTGAACATTCTCCCGGCTTTTGGTGAATGAGGGAGGGTCGAGCATCACAACATCCCATTTTTTATCTTCCTTGCTCCACTGCTTCAGTGCATCAAATGCATTGATGGCCTGAAAGCTAATGTTATCAAGCTGGTTCAAGGCTGCATTTTCCCTGGCCTGTGCTACGGCATTTTCAGAGATGTCGAGCCCCAGTACATGTTTTGCGCCATAGCTGGCCGCATGGATCTCAAATGTGCCGGTATAGCAAAATGCACCAAGCACATCAGCTCCTTTGACAATGTGTTCAATGGCCCTGCGGTTATCCCTTTGGTCAAGAAAATAGCCTGTCTTCTGCCCCTTCTCTACATCCACCAGGAATTTCAGTCCATTTTCAACAATCGGAATCTTGGTATCAAATGGCTTGGAAAGGAATCCTTTTTTCTGCTCTAATCCTTCCAGCTCCCTTACCGCTACGTCATTTCTTTCATAGATACCCTTTGGGGAAAATATGTTTTCCAGGGCTGCTACAATTTCATTTTTCCATTTGTCAATCCCAAGGGCTAGGGTTTGAAGCACAAAATAGTCGTTGAACTTGTCGATGATCAACTGAGGCAATCCATCTGCCTCACCAAAGATCAACCTGCAATTGTCAGTATATCCAATTTTTTTGCGGTACTCCCATGCTTCCAGGATTCTCCTGTGAAAGAAAGCAGCATTGATTTCCTCGGCCTTGTTTCTGGTGAGTAGCCTTACCGGTATTCTTGAAACCGGATTGATGTATCCTCTACCAACGAATTTGAAATCATGGGTATACACATCAGCAATGTCTCCAGCCACCAGCTCATCATCCATCAAATCAATCTCATTGGAAAATATCCATGGATGTCCGCTCACTACCCTGTTGCTGATTTTTCTGTTTAAAACCACTTTCTTCATGCTGCAAAGGTAAACTTTCATGGAAAAGGCAGAAATTTGCATTTCTCGGCGAAGAAACGCGACAATTTGGCTTGTCAGTAAAGGATGGCAAGCCATTTGAGCAGTAATAATTGCAAATTCAAACACCATGGAAGAAAAAGAAATGACGCAAAACGAAGAACAGGTTCCTGCTGAAAACATTGAAAATGAGACCAAGGAAACCATCAGTGAAGTGGACCAGTTGAAACTGGATGTGGAAGAACAAAAGGAAAAATTCATTCGCCTTTATGCGGAGTTTGATAATTTCAAGCGCAGGAACGCGAAGGAAAGAGTAGAGCTGATCCAGACTGCCGGAAGGGATGTGATCCAATCGATGCTTGAAGTGATGGATGACTGCGACAGGGCAGAAAAACAGCTACAGACCAGTGAAGACTTGCAACAAATCAAACAGGGGATACAACTTGTTTTTACCAAACTCAGGAATACCCTACAGGCAAAAGGTGTCAAGGAAATGAAAAGCATTGGGGAAGAGTTCAACCCTGATATCCACGAAGCCATCACGGAAATTCCGGTCAATGACCCTGCAATGGTGGGTAAAGTGGTTGATGAAGTGGAGAAGGGCTATACCCTGAACGATAAAATCATCAGGTATTCAAAAGTGGTTGTAGGAAAATAAAAGGCTTTGTCCAACTAAACAGCAGATATGTCCAAACGTGATTATTACGAAATACTGGGGGTAACCAAATCCTCTTCAGCAGATGAGATCAAGAAAGCCTACCGCAAGGTGGCCATGCAATATCATCCTGACAGGAATCCTGGCGACAAGGCCGCAGAAGAGAAATTCAAGGAGGCTGCTGAGGCCTACGAGGTACTCAGCGACCAGGAAAAACGCGCCCAGTATGACAGGTATGGCCATGCCGGAATGAACAGCCGTGGCGGCGGTTTTGGTGGTGGACAGGGCATGAACATGGATGATATCTTCAGCAATTTTGGAGACATCTTCGGAGACGATATTTTCGGCAGTTTTTTTGGTGGCGGCGGTGGTCGTCAACGGGGTGGCGGCGGAAGGGCCAGGGGAACCAGGGGCAGCAACCTCCGGATCAAGTTGAAGATGAACTATGAAGAGATTGCCAAGGGAGCCAACAAGACTGTCAAGGTTAAAAAATATACTGGATGTACCAGTTGTGGCGGTTCCGGTGCCAAAGATAAAAACGCCGTTCAGACCTGTGGAACCTGCGGTGGAAGCGGACAAGTGAGAAAGGTGACCAATACTTTCCTTGGACAAATGCAAACAGTAGGTACCTGTACAACCTGTAACGGAGAAGGGTCAACCATCACAAGCAAATGTACTTCCTGTAAAGGCGAAGGCCGGGTCTACACCGAAGAAACGATCTCTATTGATATCCCGGCAGGTGTGCAGGATGGCATGCAGTTGAGCCTTAGTGGAAAGGGGAATGCCGGTGAACGTGGCGGTGCGGCAGGTGATTTGATTGTACTGATAGAAGAAGAACCGCATGCAGAATTGCAGCGCGACAACCTCAATGTGATCTACGACATGCACATCAGTTTTCCGGATGCGGTATTTGGCGCCAATCTTGAAGTGCCTACCATTGATGGAAGGGCCAAAATCAAGATTCCACCCGGTACACAGGGAGGAAAGATTTTCAGGTTGAAAGGAAAGGGTTTTCCTTCGATCAATTCATATGAGAAAGGTGACCAGTTGATTCATGTCAACGTCTGGATTCCCCAAGAACTGTCTGCGGAAGAAAAAGAAATGGTGGAGAAAATACGCGAAGCCAAAAACTTTCAGCCCCAACCAGACAAAAGCGAGAAAAGCTTTTTCTCTAAGGTCAAGGAAATGTTCGGATCATAAGTTTCGCAAATCTTATTCTGCGATCTGCATGATCTGGTCGATGTTTCTACCATATCCATTGTAGTCTAAGCCATACCCGACTACAAAAAGATTAGGGATCTCAAATCCCATGTAGTCAATCTGAATAGGATATTTTGTTGCTTCTTTTTTGTGCAGCAAAGCACAAATTTTCAATGAACGGGGTTGCTGGTGCATCAATTGGGGAAGAAACTCAGAAAGGGTTTTGCCCGTATCAACGATGTCTTCAACGATGATGACATCTCTCTCGAAAACATCAGATTCAAGACCGATGGCAGTTACTACAGACCCTGAGGACTTGGTTCCTTTGTATGAAGCAAGTTTGATGAAGCTGATTTCAGCCGGGATTTCTATTTGCTTGAAAAGGTCTGAGGCAAACATGAAAGATCCGTTCAAGATGGCAATAAAGAGTGGTTTTTTCCCTTCATAATCCGCATTGATTTTCTGAGCCATTTGTTCAATAGCCGAATGGATCTCTGCCTTGCTCAAGTAAGGCACAAAGGATTTATCCAATACCTGTTTTTCCATGTTATTTTTTTGGGATCTTGATTTTTTGACCAACCTGCAAGGCTTCTTTCTTCAAGTGGTTGACTTTTTTGAGGGCCTCCACAGTAGTGCCATATTTTTTGGAGAGGCTGTAGAGGGAATCGCCACGTTTTACAACATGCGTCTTTTTTACCTTGATGCGCTTGCCTGATTTTTTTTCTTTTGCCGTTTTTTTTACTGTGTTTTCTTTATCCTCTGGCTCGATAAACTTACCATTGTTGGCAAGAGGTTGCAACGGCTTGTTCCTGATTTTCTCAAAGAAATTTTCCAGTTCTTCCTCATCTTTATTTTCTGCAATATCATTCAATTCATTGAGTTGGTAGGCCTCAATGTATTTGATCAGGGTTTGTGCATAAATCGGATTGGTGGCGTATCCTGCCTTTTTGAGGCCCCATGCCCATGCGGCATAATCATTGGCGTCGTACTCAAAAAGGAACGCATACCTGGGTTGGGATTTGAGGTAATTGGAATGATCTAGGTAAGAGGCTTTTGCATCCTCATATTTCCTGAAACATTCTCCTTCTGCATCATCATTGTGGAATACCTTTTCTCCGGTCCAAGTGCTCTTGCATTTGATGCCAAAATGGTTGTTCGATTGCAAGACGAGATCACTTTTTCCTGCATTTGTTTCATGTATGCCTTGCGCAATTTTAATGGATGCAGGAACGCCCGTTCTTTCCATTTCCTTCACCGCGAGCGCTGCATATTGCTCAATGTATTTGATGATGTTTTCATTGGGGGCCTCCTGTGAAAAGGCAGGGAAGGCGCATGAAAGCAAATAAGAAAATATAAAAAAGGCTATGTTTTTTGTTTTCATTTTTATTTTTTTTGCAGGATGCTCAGTCCATCCCTGACGGTCAACATTACTTTATTCACCCGATCATCTTCACGAATAAACGCATTGAATGCAGCAACAGCTTTTGCGCTCTTGCCACTGATTTTTTCTTTTAGCACTTCCCCATGGAAAAGCACATTGTCTATGATAAAAAAAGTGCCGGATTTGACCTTGTCAATCAACAAGCCATAGTAGTCAAGGTATCCGGTTTTATCTGCATCAATAAACACGAGATCCCAGTCTTCTTCCATGGCTGGCAACAAATCTCTGGCATTTCCCACATGCAATTTAATCTGATTTGCATGTTCATATTTTTCAAAATAAGCCTGTGCAATGGCAGCATCTTCTTTTCGCAGTTCAATGGTATGCAAAATACCATCCGAAGAAAGCCCCTTGGCCAGGCAAATGGCACTGTAGCCTGTAAAGGTGCCGATCTCCAAAATTCGCTTTGGCTTGATCATCCTGCTGAGCATCGAAAGCAGATTTCCCTGAAGTGGTCCGCTGATCATGTGTGGCTCTGCATGGTTGTCTTGGGTAAACGCATGGATCTCCTGCAACAATGCATCTGTAGCAGAACTGTTCTGCTCAGCATAGTCATTGGCCAAAGGAAGGATGAATTCCATTGTGCAAAATTACACCCTTCAGGCTGCAGAGACAAGGGAGAACTGTTGCAGAAAAGCAAAAATTTTGATCAGCCCTTCCTGGAAATCAGCAACAATCCGACGAAAGTGAGCAAGCCATTGATCAAAAGCATTTCAAAACCTATTTGATATCCATTGAACCAAGTGGCTGCATTTTTGCCCAGTGCATAACAGGCAGCAGGAGCAATCAGGCATACGGCTGTGACGCCGTACCCAGCCCCCAATTTTCTTTTTGTCAGGATACCAAAGGCGAACAAGCCCAGCAATGGCCCATAGGTATAGCCTGCCAGGTCGAGGATGATGCCAATGATGGATTTGTTGTCAATCCATTTAAAGAGCATGATGCAGAACAAAAAGACAACAGCAAAGCTCAGGTGCACCACAATCCTTGTCTTTTTTTGAGATGCTTCGGAAAGACCTTCTTTTCTCCTGATGCCAAGGATATCAATGCAAAAGGAGGATGTCAAAGCGGTGAGGGCTCCATCAGCGCTGGGGAACAAAGCCGAAATCAATGCTATGATGAAAATGATGCCAATGGCAGGGGGGAGGTGAAAAAGGGCAATGGTGGGAAACAGGTCATCGCCGATTACATTCTTGCCTTCGAACAAGAATTGCTTTCCATCATAACTGGCACCCTTGTCAGAAAGGTAGAGATAGAGCAGTCCTCCCAAGACCAGAAAAAGAAGGTTCACCAGCACCATAATGGCAGTGAAAGTGAAAATGTTTTTTTGAGAATCTTTCATGGTCCTGACACTGATGTTTTTCTGCATCATCTCCTGATCAAGCCCTGTCATGGCGATGGCAATCACAGCTCCACCGACAATATTTTTCAAGAAGAAAGCCTTGCTGTTGATGTCTGTTTCAAAAATTTTCGTGTAGCCTCTTTCGGTCATCATTCCCAATGCCTGTCCGAAAGAAAGGTCAAGGTTAGAAAGGATGTAGAAAAGGCAAATCACCAGACCTATCAGCATGAAACTTGTCTGTAACGTATCGGTATAAACGATGGTCTTAACGCCCCCCTTCCAGGTATACAGCAGGATCATCAGCAAGATCAATGCTGCTGTAAAAATAAATGGCACGTTCATCTTGTCTAGAATGAAAATCTGCAATACATTGATTACGAGAAACAGCCTGGCTGTAGCACCAAAGGTTCTTGAAATGATGAAGAACAGGGCGCCCGTTTTATAACTTTCTTTTCCAAAGCGCTGGTCGTGCCAATCATGCCAAACGCCACCAGCATCCAGTTTGAATTTCTGTTGCCGATGAAGAAAGATTCATTGGTGGCATTTCTTGCTGTGTACATGGCCACACCCAACAAAAGGGTAAAATACCCTAAAACGAAAGAAAAAAGCAGTAAAGAAGACATGTTTTTCCGTTTAAGTCAGCAAGGTAATGCATTTAAAAATATCTATTTTTGATGAATGTTAGAGAGGCTGTTCATCCAGAATTATGCAATCATCGCGCAATTGGATATTTCATTTTCCAAGGGATTGGTGATCATTACCGGTGAGACCGGCGCCGGCAAGAGCATCCTGATGGGGGCCCTTGGATTGGCGCTTGGAGAAAGGGCAGACAGTTCACAGTTGAGAGATAAAGACAAGAAGACAGTCATTGAAGCTGTTTTCAAAACGACGCAAACAGCTTCAATTGTTCAATTTTTCAGTGAAGCAGAAATAGAGGCGGAGGAAGAAATCATCCTCAGAAGAGAAATTCAGTCTTCAGGGAAGTCAAGGGCTTTTATCAATGACACTCCCGTCAGCCTTGCCCAGCTCCAGCAACTGGCAACAATTTTGGTGGATCTGCACCAGCAGTTTGATACACTGGAGTTGGGGAATAAACATTTTCAACGCGTATTGCTGGATGCAAGGGCAGGATGCCTGCAGGAAATGGCAGCATATACCGACCTCTACGGGCAATCTACAGCCATTCAGAAAAAGATTGCAGCCATTGAAGCCTTGCTCCAGAAAGCCCAGCAGGAAAGGGATTACAAGATTTTTCTCTTGAACGAATTGGAGGAACTGAACTGGACCGATGGAGAAACCAGGCTGATTGAGGAAGAGCTTGACTTGCTCTCGCATGCAGACCAGATCAGGCTTGGCATTGGAAAGATAGGATTTGTGATGAACGAAGGAGAGCAGCCATTGATCCCCCAAATTCGGACAATGGTTTCCCAGCTGCAGTCCCTGGCCAGCCATCACCCTTTATTGCCAGCCTTGGTTTCAAGGCTGGAGTCTTCTTACGTGGAGATCAAGGACATCAGCAATGACCTGGAATCTTTGCTGGATGGCATTTCGGTGGATGATAAGAAAATGGAAGCATTGAACGAGCGGCTGGCCAACGCCCAACGCTTGTCAAAAAAGCATGCATTGCCTGCCATTGATGGTCTGGTTGAAAAAAGAATCGAATTATCCAAAGAACTTGCGGTTTTTGAAACATCTCAGGATGAATTGACAATACTGCAAAAACAATTGCAAACCATCCAGACCCAGGCAACATCACTGGCTTCTCAGTTGCACAAGAAAAGAAAAACGCAGGTGCCCCTACTTGAAGGCGCTTCCAACGAATTGTTGAAAAGAGTCGGTATGCCCAATGCATCACTGAAAATTGACCTCAACCCCATTGCTCTTTCCGCTTCAGGTACAGAAGAAGTTTCATTTCTTTTCGATGCCAACAAGAGCGGTCATTATGAGCCATTGCACAAAGTGGCCAGTGGAGGAGAATTGAGCAGGTTGATGCTTGTGCTCAAATCACTGGTGGCAGGTTCATTGGAGATGCCTACTTTGATATTTGATGAGATCGACAGCGGGATCAGTGGTGAAGCGGCCAAGCAGGTCGGCGTGCTGATGGAAGAGCTGGCCAACAATCATCAACTCATTGCCATTACCCACCAGCCGCAGATTGCAGCCCGTGCCAATCAGCATCTCTATGTGTACAAACAAGAGGCCAATGGCAGCATTACCACAAGCATCCGCGTCCTCAATGAGCAAGAACGCATCCAAACCATTGCCAAAATGCTGGCTGGTGAAAACCCTAGTGAAGCAGTCTTGGCTTCTGCGAGGGAAATGATGAAATAGTTGAAGGGGTTTAAGTGGCCTTCGGCCTGTTGAAGTGGTTGAAGAAATATTCAAAATTACTTCAACCCCTTCAACCTCTTCAACCCCTTCAACCTCTTCAACAAATTGCCTATATTTGCCCCCAAATCTATCAGCTATGTCCAATCAATTGCTCAAAGGAAAAAAAGGAATCATTTTTGGTGCGCTGGATGAGAAGTCCATCGCTTGGAAAACAGCGCTGGCCTGTCATGCGCAAGGTGCGGAAATCGTATTGTCTAACGCGCCCATTGCATTGAGAATGGGAGAGATCAATAAATTGTCTGAGCAAATCAATGCACCCATCATTGGCGCTGATGTGACCAACATGGATGATCTCAAAAATCTTTTTACTG
This sequence comes from Chitinophagaceae bacterium, assembly GCA_021299175.1. GTDB lineage: Bacteria > Bacteroidota > Bacteroidia > Chitinophagales > Chitinophagaceae > Pollutibacter. The sequence goes on along the minus strand of JAJTFY010000011.1, from coordinate 963 downwards.
AGAGCATGAAACATTTTGGCGGTGGAATTGACTTTATCCTTCACTCCATCGGGATGAGCCTTAACCTGAGAAAGGGAAAAGGGTATACTGAAATCGATTATGGATTCAACCAGAAAACTTTTGATATTTCTGCCATGTCTTTGCACCGTGTATTGCGCACTGCTTGGGACATGGATGCCTTGAATGAGTGGGGAAGCGTAGTAGCCCTCAGTTATATTGCCGCACAAAGGGTTTTTCCTGATTACAACGAAATGGCAGATGCGAAAGCATTGTTGGAAAGTGTGACCCGTAGTTTTGGCTATCATTACGGCGTAAAAAAGAAAGTAAGGATCAATACCATATCACAATCACCCACCAGAACAACTGCGGGTAGCGGGGTGAAGGGTTTTGATGGATTTGTGAACTATGCAGAAAAAATGAGTCCTTTGGGCAATGCCTCCGGAGAGGATTGTGCGAACTATTGCGTGACACTTTTCTCAGACATGACCAAGATGGTGACCATGCAAAACCTTTTCCATGATGGAGGATTTTCATTCACCGGCGTGACCCAGGCCGTTATTGAACAAATGGAAAAATAAATATTGGATCATATGAAATGGAGGGACTATTTAGGGTACATTGGTGTTGTTACAGGTTCATTGACCTTTGTTCCTCAGGTATATATGGCATGGAAAACAAGGTCTGTCGGTGATTTGTCCATATGGATGCTGCTGATCCTGCTAACCAATGTAGTGATCTGGCTTATTTATGGAATTACTGGAAAAGACAAGGCCATGATTTTGGCGAATTCAATCATTCTCGTACTATCACTCTTGATGTTGCATTTCAAGCTGACTTTTTAGCAAGATTTTTTTGATGATACATTCTCGATACGCGAAAAGCCACCCGGAGGGTGGCTTTTCGCGTATCATTAGATAATTAATATTCATCCTCATTGAAGAAGAAGTCATCCTGGCTTGGATA
>JAJTFY010000083.1 GCA_021299175.1 Chitinophagaceae bacterium | reverse complement strand
AAAACCACCAGGATAGGGCCATCTTTATAGGTGGTAGGCTTGTACGTGAAAATGGTCAGGGGTTCTCCATTGTTTTCATGAACAATGCTGGAGGAACCCATGGGAAGCGGTTGTGCGATTGCACCCGCAAATGAACATGCCAAGAGGAAGGCTAATAATGATATTTTCATTGAATGTTGTTTAGCAGTGATTTGATTCGAAGGGATGAAATTATACTTTTTGTGAACAATTTCTCATTGAAATAGTATTAATAAGTAGTTTCACATCCTATTCCGAGTGACTGTAAGCTTCTATCAATGGATGGAAGATTCCTGTTTTAGGAACTGTCAACCATAATAAAATTTACCAGACAATGAGAAAAAAATTCTTCTGCAAGCCTTTTATGGTCCTTGCATTGCTGATGATTGGCCAATCAAATTGGAACAATCTTTCAGCAGAAACCTTCAGCCCTTTCCAGGCCACCAAAGAAACAGTACAGGTTTCCGGAAAGGTTTTCAACGCCAAGGACAATACCCCTTTGGAGAATGTTACAGTCAAAGTTGTGGGAACCAAAAAAGGAACCACCACCAAGAATGACGGTAGCTTCAGCATCGCCATCGAAAAAGGGCAGTCTCTTGAATTCTCTAGTGTGAGCATGATTTCAAAAACCATCTCCAAGCCTGATGGCCGCGGGGATCTTGTTGTCACATTACAGGAAGCTGAAAACAATCTTTCAGAAGTACTTGTGGTGGCCTATAGCAGCCAGAAAAGGAGTTCATTCACGGGATCGCTTTCTACAGTAAAAAATGCAGCCATTGAAAGTGCGCCCAATGCATCTGTTCAGGAAAGTCTGCAGGGTAATGTTTCCGGCGTCCAGTCAACCAATGGTTCTGGCCAGCCAGGCGGTGTTCCCAACATCAGGATCCGTGGTATTGGTTCCATCAATGCATCAGCAACACCGCTTTATGTGATTGATGGTATCCCGGTTGTGAGTGGAGATATTTCCGGTTTGAACAGCAATACCATTGCAGGTCTGAATGCCAATGATATTCAAAGCCTAACCATCCTCAAGGATGCATCTGCGACTTCTTTGTATGGTTCCAGGGCGGCCAACGGCGTTGTGCTCATCACCACCAAAAACGGTAAACCCGGTAAGGCCAAGGTAAACCTGACCTATCAGCAGGGTTTCAATGATTATAACATCAGGAATGAGCAAAAGACCCTCAACTCTGCCGAATACCTTCAATATTACAAGGAAGGCTGGGTAAACTCAGGAAAGTCAGTTTCTTCTTTTGATTCATTGCTGACTGCCAATTCAATCAGCAAAACCATTGATACAGATTGGTTCAAGGAGGTATTGCGCCAAGGGAAATATTCCCAGTACAACATGAATGTGAGTGGAGGCAATGACAAGTCTACCTACTTTATCTCAGGCAGCTATTACAAGTCTGAGGCGCCACAAAAGGCAGTAGACTATGATAAGGCCACTTACAGGATGAACCTTTCAACGCAAATCACCAACCGTTGGTCGCTCAAAGGTGGCTTCAGTGGTAACTTTCAGCGCTCCAGCAATTTCCTTGGGGGCAGCTTTTTCGGAAATCCCATCAGGGCCATGTACCGCTTGGCTCCATGGTTGCCAGTGTACAAAAGTGATGGAAAAACATATGAGCTGAGCTATAACAGCGGGTACAATCCAGTGGCGGTGCAGGAAACAACCAATCGCAATGCCAAGACCTACAACATCAATGCAAATGCATCAACCAGTTATAAAATCATGGATGGCCTTACCTATGAAGGAAGCTTTGCCCTTGATTTCAACCATGCCTTCCGTAGTATCTATTATGATCCAAGGGTTGGTAATGCCAATGTGGCTGTTGGTGGTGTGATTGAAAATTTCACACAAGACATCACGAACTGGATTGCCACCAATATCATCCGTTACAAGAAAGAATTCAAAGGTGAACATTCCGTGGAAGCATTTGCCGGATATGAGGCCCAGCGCCGTGATGATATTGACCTCACCCTGAGGGTCAATGGAATTGCACCAGGTACTACCACCGCAGCCGGCGGTTCTTCTCCAGACCTGACAACCGGTACCGGAACTGGAAACCGTTTGTTGAGTAAATTCCTGAACACCAATTATTCATTCAAGGATAAATATTTTTTCTCTGGATCTGTGCGTGAAGACGCCTCTTCAAGATTTGCCAAGAATTTTCAGTCTGCTGTTTTCTGGTCTATTGGTGCAGGCTGGAATATTTCGAATGAAAACTTCTTCAACATTGATTGGATCAATGAACTGAAACTCCGTGGAAGCTATGGATACACGGGTAACCAGGGTATCGATAATTTTGAATCACAGGGATTGTACAGTGCAGGTTCTGATTATAATTTCTCATCTGGCTTAAGTATTTCTCAATTGGCCAATGATAACCTGACCTGGGAGAAGAACATTCCGCTGGATCTTGGATTGGATTTTGCCTTGATCAAAGGAAGACTGTCTGGTTCATTTGACTGGTATTCCAGAACAACCAGCAATTTGTTGGTGAGCCAGTCCATCCCCAGTGTCAATGGTGTGACGAGCATTACTGTCAACAATGGTGCAATGAAAAATTCAGGTGTTGAGATCTCCTTATCTTCTGTAAACATTGCTCCATCCAACCCCAAAGGATTCAAGTGGGTAACGGATTTCAATTTCACCAAGAATAAAAATGTCATTACTGAAATTGATTCATTGTTCTCCAACAATGGTGCTTATTTCAGAAGGGTAGGCCGCGATTATTATACCCATTACCAAAGGGGATATGCCGGCGTTAACCCTGCCAATGGAGAAGCCCTCTGGTATACCAATGGTGCCAAAGATTCGACAACCAATGTGTACACTACTGCGTTGCCAAGGTTGGCTTATGGAAGTGCCCTTCCCAAGTTTTATGGTGGACTCACCAATACTTTATCATACAATAATTTCAAACTGAGTTTCCAGGTCTATGTATTCTGGGGCAATACCATGTATGATGAGTTTGGATACCTCCAGAAATCAGATGCCAACCTTGGTTTTTCTGACCAAAGCAATGGCATGAGCAAATATGAATATGGAAGAAGATGGACTCAGCCCGGACAAATCACAGATGTACCCAAGCCCGTTTTTCTTGGAACACAGTCTTCAGCTGGTAGTTATGAGAGCAGCAGGTTTCTTTATGATGGAAGTTATATCAGGTTGAGGGATGTATCCTTGTCCTACAATTTACCGAAAGCGGCATTGGCAAAAGCAAAAATCAATACTGCAAGGATTTACCTGAGGGGTCAGAACCTGTTCACCTATGTAAAAGACAAGCGCTACAATACCGATCCTGAAGTGGGCATTGATGGAGTGATGTCTCAAAGGCCCCCTGTTTTCAGAACCTTCCTTTTTGGTGTAGACATCACCCTTTAATCAACCATAGACAAACAATCAAAAGATATTATCATGAAAAAGATATCATCAATAGCCATCCTGGGAATCGTCCTCCTCGCTTCTTGCCAGAAGGATTTTCTTGACAACAGGCCACAACAAAGTGTATTTACAGAAGATGTATTCTCCAGCATGCCTACAGCAAGGGCCGCAGTGAATGGATTGTACTCACTGATGCAATCCTACAGCTATTATGGCCGCGATGCAATGGTCATTCCGGAAGTCATTTCAGACAACATGACCAGGAGTGTAAAAACGGGTAACAGGTATACCGGTATGAACACCATGACGCATACTGCAACCGATGCCAACGTAAGCCGCATGTGGAACCAGATGTACCAGGTGGTGACCAATGCCAATGCCATCATTGCCAATGAAGAAAAACTCAAGGCAATCATTACTCCATTGCAGCAGGAAGAGTTTGGTCAGTTGATTGGAGAGGCTTATGCGGTAAGGGCTTTGGCCTATTTTGATCTTGCCAAGTTCTTCTCAAGACCACTTAAACATACGGCTGATGGATCTCATCTTTGTGTTCCTCTCGTATTAAATCCTATCACCAAAGTGGACGAGGTTGTTTATCCTGCGCGCAATAAAGCCTCGGAAGTGTATGCACAAATCGATAAGGACCTGACTGAAGCTTTGAAGCGACTTCCCGCAACAGGTAGCGTCTACAACAACGGTGCAGTAAATAACTCATTCTTCAAGATCAGGTTGAACCGTTGGGGCACCTTGGCATTGAAGGCAAGGGTTGCCATTTTCAAAGAAGATTGGCCAACAGCCGTGGCAGCATCCACTGAGGTGATCAACTCTGGCAAGTACAGCCTGTTCACTTACGGATCTATGGTGCAGGACTTCAGGACGCCCAACAACAATGAGTCCATCTTCGAAGTGACCAACAATACCAATGACAATCCAGGTACTGACTCCTACGCATACCTCTCCAGCCAGGCGGGTTACGGTGAATTGTTGGGAACCAGCGCTGCGATGAACAGCAAGAGCACCGGAACAACACTGACCACTTTCAGAGGGCTTTATGATAGCTATACCCCAACAGATGTCAGAAGGCAATTTGTTGCACTGGGCGATCGCAATTCTTTGGGTGGTGAAAAAAATGTACCGCTTTGTCTGAAGTATACCAATATCGTTACCTATCTGGAAAACATCAAGGTAATGAGGATTGCAGAAATGTACCTGTCCCGTGGAGAGGCTTTGGCCCGCCTGGCGGTTCTAAACAACAATGCAGCGTCACTTACATCATCGCTGGCTGATATCAACCTGATCCGAAAATCAAGAGATACCGCATCATCCACCAGGCCCTTTACTGCTTCATTGTTAGCGACACCTCCAACAGGAACGCTTCGTGCCACTGCTTTTATTGACAGCATCATTGTTGAAAGAAGAAAAGAATTTGCTCTGGAAGGACAAAGAATCTTTGACCTCAACAGGACCAATTCTGCGGGAAATGCTGCTTCAAGGTTGATCCAATATACAGCAACAACCAGCAGCTACTATTACAGGACCATCCTGCCAATACCTGTTACGCAGGTGCAGAACAATCCGAAGATGGTGCAGAACGAAGGATTCTAAAATCTAAACAGCGTATGGATATGGTCTAGATCTCGTTTTTCAGATCGTATTCATACGCTTCTTTTGAAAAGGCCGCATCCATCATGTTTCTGTTGAAGGCTTTTTCCTGATGGGAAAGAAATACTGTCGCCACGCCGTTTCCAATAAAATTGGTGATCGCCCTGGCTTCTGACATGAAGCGGTCAACACCCAAAAGCAATGCCAATCCTTCAACAGGGATGACATCCACAGCCGCAAGCGTTGAAGCCAGTACAATAAAACCACTCCCTGTTACACCTGCAGCGCCTTTTGAAGTCACCATCAAAATTCCGATGATTGTCAGCATTTGCTCAAGGCTCAGGTCAACATTGAATACCTGTGCAAGAAAGATGACGGCCATGGAAAGATAGATGGTTGTTCCATCCAGGTTGAATGAATATCCTGCAGGCACCACCAGTCCTACCACGGGTTTGGCGCATCCCATTTTTTCTAGTTTTTCCATCAGTGAAGGCAGTGCTGCTTCTGAAGAGGATGTCCCCAGCACAATCAGCAGTTCTTCCTTGATATAGTTTAGAAACTGCAGTATGCTAATTTTGTAGTATCTGAGGATTCCTCCCAGCACCACAAAAATAAAAACACCCATCGTGATGTAGACGGTCAGCATCAGTTTTCCCAAAGGCATCAGGGTGGCGATGCCATACTTGCCGATCGTGAAAGCCATTCCTCCGAAAGCCCCTATGGGAGCGAAAAGCATGACGATGTGCAGGCCCTTGAAAATGTATTTGGATAGAAATTTCATGGGTTCAATGATCTTCTCTTTTCCATTGATTTTGCTCAGGAAAATTCCAAAGACAATGGAGAAAATCAGCACCTGAATGGTCAGGTTGTCCTTTAGGAACTTCAGCCATGAAAAAGCTTGGGCACTCTTGGTGAACTTGCTGATGTCTCCGCCTTCGATGGCGTTGGTGTTTACCCCTGCACCCGGTTGAATGAAATGGGCCACCACAATGCCAATCAGCAATGCAACGGTAGTGACGATTTCAAAATAGAGGATGGCCTTTCCGCCAACCCTGCCCACTTTCTTGAGGTCGTTCATGCCGCTTATGCCCAGTGAAATGGTGAGGAAGATGATGGGGTTGATGAAAAGTTTCACCACATCTATGAAATATTTTCCGAGGGGCTGCATGGCAACCCCATTGCTAGGGAAGAAATGCCCGAGTAAGGCCCCTGAGGTAATGGCAAGAAGAACCCAAAAGGTAAGGTTGGTAAACAGTTTTTTCACGTTTCAGTTTTTAATTGACCGAATAAAGATAAGCCATGCCGCGCACGTTTTTAATCCCATCTTATTATACTTTTGGGGAATGAAAATTTCTGGTTTCACCATCATCCGCAATGCCATCATCAATGATTATCCGGCAGTAGAGGCCATCAGTTCAATCCTGCCTGTGGTGGATGAAATGATTGTAGCCGTCGGAAAGAGTGATGATGATACGGAAGGCCTGATCAGGGGCATTGGTTCTGACAAGATCAGGATCGTGCACAGCGATTGGGACCTTTCAAAACTCCCGGGCGGTCATGTGATGGCCATTGAAACCAACAAGGCCTTTCAACATATTTCGGATGATAGTGATTGGGCTTTTTATATCCAATGTGATGAGGTGGTGCATGAAAAATTTCATGATAACATCAGGGCCGCTTGTGAAAAACAGTTGAACAATCCGGCTGTGTTCGGATTGGTTTTTGGATATGTCCATTTTTATGGAACCTATGATTATTATGGCGACAGCAGAAGGTGGTACAACAAGGAAATCAGGATCATCCGAAATAACAAGAATATTTATTCATTCAAGGATGCACAAGGGTTTAGGATGGATGGCAAACGTCTGCCCTGTAAATTGATTGATGCTCAGGTATATCATTATGGTTGGGTGAAAAGTCCGGAATTGATGGACAGAAAGCTTCGACACCTCAGCAGCAACTGGATGAGCAAGGCAATGCGAGAAAGCCTTGAGAAGAGAGCAGGGATGTATAATTATGATGAGTTCGATTCATTGGAACGCTTCACCGGATCCCATCCCATTGTCATGCAAAAACGCATCAGTGAAAAGAACTGGGAAATTCAGGCCGATGTTACCCGAAAAAGATTCACCCTTAAGAAAGGATTTTTGTACATCCTTGAAAAATATACCGGTATCAGGCCCTTTACATTCCGCAACTACAAATTCGTTTAGCAGGCTTCCGTTCGTCAATTATTTACAGAATGATGCATCATTTTAGTGAAATTTGCTGTCAAATCATCAAACAGGTTCTATGAAACGTATGTTATCAATGATTGTGCTGGTGGCCTGCTGTATGCTGCAAGGCTGTGTCAAAGATCAGATCATGACCAGGACAACGGTTTATCGTCCGGAATACAAAACCAAGGAAGAGGTAAGGGCAAACATCAAAAGCAGCCATCCCATTGAACTCACTGCGCCCGGAAAATTATTTTACAAGGATGGCTATGTATTCCTGAATGAACTGAACAAGGGGGTCCACATCATTGATGTCAGAAATCCTGCTTCACCCACCAATATTGCGTTTGTCCATGTTCCAGGTGCCGTTGATCTTGCCGTAAGGGGCAATATCCTCTATGCTGACATGTACACTGACCTGGTGGCCATAGACATCACCAATCCCAAGGCGGTACAACTCAAGACTGTTGTACCTGGTGTATTCCCAGAGCGTTATTATTCTTCTTTTATTCCTGAGAAGGATATGGTGATTACGGAATGGATTGCTGTTGATACCATTTTAAAACACGATGAAGCCATCAATTGGGGAATGATGAAATCTGATGTGCTGATGACCATGTCTGCGTCATCTTCTTCGCCTCCTGGCGTTTCAAATGGAACGGGCGGCAGCATGGCAAGGTTTGCCTTGAGTGATGACAGGATGTATACTGTTGATTATTCCAAATTGAAAGTATTCAATACGGCCACACCGGAAAAGCCCGTCTTTATCAAAGAATTGAGCGCCGGTGGATGGGACATTGAAACGATTTTCCCTTTTGGGAAAAACCTGTTTTTAGGGTCCATGACGGGCATGCATATTTTTGACATCAGTTCGAAAGACAATCCTATTAAGACAGGCTCATTCACGCATGCGCGTGTATGTGATCCTGTAATCAGTGATGGCAAGAATGCCTTTGTAACCTTAAGGAATGGAACAAAATGTCAGGGCTTTATCAATCAGTTGGATGTGGTCGACATCTCAGATCTTTCCAAACCCAAATTACTGAAGTCGTATCCATTGACCAATCCTCACGGACTTTCAAAAGAGGGTGATATTTTGATCATTTGTGAAGGGGCTGACGGCGTTAAGTTTTTCAATGCAGCAGATGTGAACAATATCAGGCAGCTGGCCCATGTAAAAGGGATGAATGCATTTGATGTGATTGCACTGGGAAAGATTGCTATGGTTTCTGCAGCGGATGCCTTGTATCTCATTGATTTTTCCGTTCCTTCCAATCCGGTGGTCAAGGGAAGCGTAAGCATTAAAAAATAAGCATGGCAAACAAGCGGATTCAATTTTTCCTGCTCCTGACCTTGCTGGGATCCAGTGCAGTAAAGGCGCAACAGAAGGAATGGAAACCCTGGGTATTGCCAGAGGCAGGGAAGCTGATTGCTGCTGCTGATTTTTCAACCGATTATCGACTCAATCTGGGTCTTGAAAAAAAAGGGCTCATGTTGGGCTTGGGCGGGGCCATTGATCAATACAGGTTTCAATCTTATCCAATTTATTTGCAGGCGAGAAAGACATTTGTTTTCAGGAAAGTGAATGGTTTTGTTTTTTCAAGCCTGGGATACAACCTGAAATCCGGCACCGAAACCGTCTCCAATTGGAGTGGTTGGTGGTTGCCTTCAACAAAGGAGGTCTCCTATCGTGGGGGTGCATACGCCGAATTGGGACTTGGTCATGCTATTAGGATATTGAAAAAACAAAGACTTCATGTTTCTGTTTCCTGGGTGATGAAATCCTTAGAAGAAAGCTATCCATCAAGCATTTGGAATCCCGTGGATCAGATCCCTAGAACCATTAACAACAGCGTGAAGTATAACCTACACCGAACGGCGCTGAGGGTAGGTTGGAAATTCTAGCCATAAAAAAAGGGGTTGAACATTCAACCCCTTTTTTTATGCATTTCAAAATGCTTATTTCTTGTTGAACTTGTAACGGAGCAGCAACTCATGGCCATTGGCACCGCCATCAAAGGTGCTGATGGGGTTGATATAGCTGTCGTATCCATAACCAAGAGAGAAGTTTTTGTTGATGTTCACGCCTCCAGAGAGCATGTAGCTTTGTCTTGAACGGATGCCAAGTCCCCACCAAAACAGTTCACGCTCAACCCTTGCACCTGCCTGAAATTCGGCAGCACTGGTGCTGGGCAAATAAATGAGGAGCATGTTGGGGATGATGGTCGTTCCACCACCCACATCAATCCTGTAGTTGGTATGGAGATAAAAGTGCCTGTATAGGCGACCCTGGGCAGAAGGTGTTTGTGATCCAGTATAAAAATCAAGCTTAGATTGAATAAGCTGTGCAACCGAGATACCAACCTGTAATTTTTCGTTGGTGAATGCCAATCCTAATCCTGCATCAAACTTGGTCCTGGTCTCCGCTCCTGCAAGAATGGGGTCATTGCCCAATGTAAGGCCAAGCTTATTTTTATCAATGCCAAACTGGAACAACCTTGTTTCAATACCAATCGAAAACTTACCGGAACCATCAGACAAAGGAAGATGCTTCGCAAAGGAGAACTGTGCACCTGTTCTGGAAGTTGGGCCTGTTACATCACTGTAAATATATCCACCCAATCCAATCAACTTGTCTGGAACGGCAAATGATCCAAACACATTGGTGGTTTTTGGACTACCTGTTATCCCACTCCATTGTGAACGGTAGCTTGCTCCAACAAAGTTGGATGATTGCATGCCTGCCATGGCCGGATTGTGCAATACTCCCTGAACATCATAGAGGGAAGAAGTTTGCAGCTGCTGTGCAGATGCAGAGGTGAAGACAATGGATAGCGCAATGAGGTATATGTATTTTTTCATGTTCTGTCTTTTGAATTATCTTAAAATGGTAACATCTCCTTTTGTCTGGAATGTCTTTCCGCTAACCAGATCATAGGTGATCACATAATAGTATGTTCCATCAGGAATGGGTTTGCCATCGTTGGTGCCTTCCCAGTTGTTCTGGTAGTTGTCATTCCTGAAGACCAGTTGTCCGTAACGGTTGAAAACCTTTACTGAAATGGATTTGGTACAAGCGCCACCATTGGTTACCAGCCACCTGTCGTTCTGTCCATCACCATTTGGAGTGAAGGCATTTTTTACTGCGATACAGTAAGGAGCAACGGTAACCAATACATCATCGCTGCCAGAACAACCTGTCGCATCGTCTACAACAGTGAGTTTATAAGTAGTAGTGGATGGAGGTTTTACATATGTTGTAAATGATGATGCACCTGATACAATGTTTGTGGCTGGGGTCCATGCAATCGACCTGGGGGTCGCTGCGGAAGAGCCCCAGAGACCAATCTCATCACCGGCAACAATCACCTTGTCAGGTCCTGCATTGACAATTGGAGCAGGAAGTGTAGCCACAACAACTGTTTTTGTGATGGACTCACAGGCATTATCCTTGATGATGACGGTATTGTTACCAGCTGCAGCACCGGTCAGCACATTGGATGATTGAAATGCACCGCCATTCAGGCTGTAGCTGTAAGGGGCAATTCCACCCTTTGCGGTTACCGTGATTGTTCCATTGCTGGTATTGGAACATGATGGCGTTGAGGTTTCAGTGGTTGAAACTTTCAGGAGTGTTGTATCACCAAACTCCATCAAAGGAGCGCCGCTGACGTTTACACCGGTAACAAACAACCTCCTGTTGGAAACAGAGGTTCCGGCAGGGACAGTCTTTGGTGCAAAGGCCATTGTTTCAAAAATATTGCTGGTTGGAGGAATCTCCAGGTTCCAGGTGGCCCCGCCATCTTTGGTTGAAACCATCACGCCGGGGGTTCCAACGTATCCGTTGTTTACGTCATGCATCAAGATGGCATTCAGGTTTCCAACAGGAAGTGTAGCCAGGTTGTTGGTGATATCGGTCCAGGTAGTTCCACCATTTACAGATTTATATACAACCTTCCTGGGGAATCCATTTCCTGTTACGAAAACGGTATTGTTGTCCAAGGCAAATATCTCTGTATAGTTCATGGTTGTATTCAAAGCAGGGGAAGGACTGATATTGGTCCATGTGGTTCCACCATTAGTGGTCTTGTAAATGGTACCCCTGTTTCCTGAAACATATCCAATGGTATTGCTGGTGAAGAAGATCTTGTTCAGGATTGGCGCTGTAGATCCAACAGGAAATCCACCAATCACTTGCCATGTAGCACCATTGTTGACAGATCGGATGATGCTGGATGTGCGGCTGGCTGCAGCAACACTAAATGAACTTGAGGCAACAACGATCACGGTGTCTTTACCAATGGCCACAACATCCTGGAGTTGGAGGTTGGGGTTGGAGTAAACAGGATCCATGGTTGTACCCTTGTCCAATGAACGGTACAACGTTCCTGCATTTGTAGCAAAATAGGCCTTGTCAACTGAAGGATAGGCAAGCGCGTTGATGCTGATGTTCAGGTTGGCAAAATCCCTCCTGACCTTGTCTGTCCATGTTTTTCCACCATCCGTAGTAACGGTAACAGATCCACCGCCAGTAGCAATACCGTTGTTACAATCCGCGAATTCAATCTCAAAATAGCTGGCAGATGCAGGAGTAGTTTCGTAGTTGGTTGCCCATTTTCCACCTGCACTGGAATCAGCATATACCCCAAAGGTTCCCATGGTCAGGATTTTACCGGTTGGAGAGATGTCCATGGCCCAGGTTCCATTTCCACTGAAATTTTTTCCCTGAGGAAGCGAGTTTTCCATTTTCCAGTTCACGCCGTTGTCGGTGGATGTGGCCATCAATCCGAAATTACCCGGTGCCATCAGTTTGCCATTGGGTGCTTTTACGATCCTGTATGGATTGGAAACCAACAGGGTTTGAACCCTGGGTATCGAAACAATTGGGTTTCCGGGAGGGAA
>JAJTFY010000082.1 GCA_021299175.1 Chitinophagaceae bacterium | reverse complement strand
TTTTCTAATTTTACCAAGAACTATGAGATCCTCAATGAACTAACCTACAATACCACCCATACTGATTCGCTTGGGCTTGCAAAGAATTTTGCCAATTTTTTCTATGCAGGATTGCGGTTCAAAGACAAACATACACCATATGTTGTCGTTGATTTCATGAAAATTGCAGGCAACGATCTGCATACCTATCCCTATGAAGTGGGCATGTTTGGCATTGGGTATAAATATGAGTTCAGCCCTCTTTTCAATATCAAAGCGCAGGTGCAGTATGACAGGCAGATGAAGAACCATGCCAACCATGTCATCAATAAATTTTTTGGTTCCGAAATTCAACTTGCCTACGGGTTTTAAGCATGAAAAAAATAACCATTATCATAACACTGTTATTTGCCATCATAGGAGGGGATAGTCTTTATGGACAGGTTTCTATGAATGCAGTGACCATCATAGGCAACAAAACAGGTTTTTCCAGCAATAGCGCCAAGGAAATCAAACAGGTATTCAGGGGCAAATATGCTAACTGGTCAACCAGGGAACAGGTAATTATTGTGCTGCCCGCATCAAAGTCTTCTAGTGCTGAAATTGTTGCTTCGGTTATTTACGGGAATACGGTTTCAGGCGTACAGAAGTACTGGCTTTCCCTGGTTTTTCAGGGTCGGTCAAATCCTCCTGTATTTCTTGATTCGGATGAGGAAATCATCAATTATGTCAAAAGAACTTCTGGGAGCATTGGTGTAATTTCATCCGGCAATCAAAAAGTTCCCGGGAATCTGATCATTTCCATCAACAATTGATATGACGGGGTTCTTTCAAAAAATTTCATTTCGGATTTGGCTGCCATTTGCATTGACCTTGTCTTTGATGATGCTCATTGTTGCCTTTTATTATCCCAGGGAGCAGGAAAAATTGTTCAGGGCCAACAAGGAAAGGGAACTGAAGGAACTTGCCAAAACTGTGGCATTGGGTGTGGAGCTTTCGTTGAGGGCGGATGATTTCCAAGGACTGAAGAAAACGATTGATTTCGTCTCTGGTACTTCTGACTTTGAGTATGTGGCTATTTTGGTGGAGGACAGCATCACCGGAAAGGAGAACGTCTTTATCAGTTATCCCGAGAGGCCACAAGAGGAAATCCTTGCCCTTAATCCTGAGTTGTATGTATACCAAAAGTATCCATTCCGTACTGTTGATTTTGTAGGGAATATCCTCATTTCAGCGTCCAAGGAAAAGATCAATGAGCTTGTATTCAATTTGAACAGGCCGGTTTACATCATACTTCCCATTATCCTGTTGGTTTCACTGTTTCTGTTTTTCATTTTGGCGAGAAGAATCTCAAAGCCAATCCTGCAATTGACCAAAACTGCAAAGGAGCTTGAATCTGAACACTATGACGTTGTTATACCTGTTACAAGCCAAAAGGATGAATTGGGAGAGTTGGCCAATGCATTCTCCTCACTCCGCGATAGTTTGGTGGAACAGAAGGACCGCAACAAGCAACTCACCATCGCCATTGTGGCACCTGATTATCAGGAAGAGATGATGTCTTATTTCCTTGATCTGGTGGCCAACAAGAAAAAATTCTCCAGGGATTACAAGATCAAGCGGATCAGTGACGGCGAAATCAGGTGGGTGTATGGTTTGGGGGAACTGAAATATTCCGAGTACGGGCTCCCCATTTCCATCTCCGGTACCATACAGGATATAACCGATAGGAAACTGATTGAGGAAGAAATCAAGAAGCTTTCTCTTGTGGCAAGGCATACCTCAAATTGCGTTATCATAGCAGATCAGCACGAAGTGATTCAGTGGGTGAATGACAGTCTTGTACAGCTGAGTGGCTATAGTTTTGATGAAATTGTAGGCAGCACACCAAGAATGTTTCAATTCGAAAAGACTGATCCTAACACTACTGCTTATATCAGGAAAATGATTAATCAGGGTCTTCCTGTAAAAACAGAAATACTCAACCGGGGTAAGAATGGCAATGAGTATTGGCTTGATTTGAACATCGTTCCGATTTTTGATGGGAACGGACTGTTGTCAGGCTACATTGCCGTAGAATCAGATATCACTGATAGAAAAATTGCGGATAATGAACTGCAAAAAAGCCAGGATGCATTGAAGAAAATCAATGAAACCCTTGAGCAGAAAGTATTGGAGAATACCAAAAAGAATCTGGACCTATCAAAGTCGATCGTAGAGCAAGAAAAGCTTGCAACCATTGGAGAGATTTCAGCGGGGATTGCACACGATCTCAATACGCCATTGGGAGCCATAAAGGTTGGAACAGAGAGTGTCCATTTTACATTTGAATCGCTGTTGTCCAACAACATTCCAAAATGTACTGATGAACAGTTAAAAAGGGCCTTGGAAATTGCCAAGAGCAAGACCGTAGAGATTTATGTCGGTGGGCTTCAATTGATGAGGGAGAGGAAGGAAACGATTGCTTATTTGGAATCAACACATGGTACCCAAAGGGAGAACCTGCGGCAAATTGCAGAAATGTTTGTCAAGTGTCGCATTCTCGTCCACGATGTCGAACTGATGGACGAGATATACCAATGGGAGAATGCCCTTGATGTATTGGAAGTCATCTACAATGTTCAAATCATCGGAAATCTGCTGGACACCATCAAGACCTCTGTTGATAAGGCCAGCAAGGTGGTCAAAGATGTTAGGTCTTTTATAAAGACAGAAACGACCATTGAAAGGACTAGGGTTAACCTGCATGACAACATCGCAACGGTGCTCAGTATTTTCAATTATGAGCTGAAGCGCAACATCAACCTTGTTTTTGAAGTGGATGCAAAAATTTGTATTGATGGGTATGATATAAAACTGTTTCAGCTTTGGTCGAACCTGATTAAAAATGCCATTGAAGCGATGGAGGATTATCCAAATAAAAATATAATTGTTCGCTCTTTATTGCATGAGGGGAAAGTAGATATCCTTGTTCAAAATACAGGCCCTGTGATAGGCCCGGAAATCATTGAAAAAGTCTTTAAAAAATTCTTTACGACCAAGCAAGGGAAAAATGGCACTGGACTGGGATTAAGCATTGTCAAAAATGTTGTTGATGAACATGGTGGCAAGATCGCTTTAACATCTTCCGAAGAAGTTACTACCTTCAAGGTAACTTTTACCGATCCAGTTTTGTTGGGCTAAACAATTTTTATGTTAAAAAAAGTCTTGTTTCTTATTGTAGCCATTTTGCTGGTTACACTTGGACTTACATTTACGAACAAGTTTTCGCATTTGAAAAATTTTGCAACCTGGGGTGTACATACCATTCATGATCACAAGACCCATCCTGTAAGAGTGGTTGAAAGTGGCGATGCTCCTCAGGCATGGCCATATGATTCAGCATACAACCAAAAGCAAATCCCCCAAGAGTTCATGACCATCATTGACTCCAATGATACCCATGCATTTCTTGTCATTCAGGATGGCAAGCTCATCTATGAAAAATATTGGGATGGTTATGACAGTGCCAAAATCAGTGGATCTTTTTCTGCTGCCAAAAGCATCATCTCATTGTTGATTGGTATTGCTGTTGATGAGGGTAAAATAAAATCTGTGGATGAACCTGCCGGGAATTATCTTCCACACTTCAAAACCAATGGGCTGGAAAAAGTTCGTATCAAGGATTTGCTGACCATGAGTTCAGGTACGAACTACAATGAAGGAGACAAAAGTTATTTCAGCATGAACGCCTATGGATATTATGGTGATGACGAGGAGTACATGGTGAGCATGATGGAGAAAAAAGAAGCACCAGGTGTTTACTGGCAGTACCGCAGCGGCGATACACAGGTGTTGGGACTGATTGTAGAAAAAGTGTTTGGGAAATCTATTTCAGCCTTGGTTTCTGAAAGGTTCATGCAACCCATGGGCGCCAATGCAGATGCCCTTTGGTTGCTCGATGGTGCAGGAAAGCATGAAAAAGCCTTCTGTTGTTTCAACGCTGTCGCACGGGATTATGCAAAATTCGGGCAGTTGGTCTTGAACAAGGGCAATTGGAACGGGAAGCAAATCATATCTGAAAAATACATCGCTGAAGCAACAACCCCTGCAACCCATTTGAAGGACAAGAGCGAAAATGATCAGCCGGTAGATTTTTATGGCTATCAGTATTGGATGGTCAATCACAGCGGTGTTCATGCCATTGCACAGAATGGACTTTTTGGTCAATACGTGTACATCATTCCTGAAAAAAATGCTGTTGTTGTGCGCTTGGGTGAATCCAAAGTAACCACCCCCATCCACCACCACCAGCCTGAAAATTTCACCTATATCGATGCGGCCCTTGCTGTGTTGAAATAGAGCTGTATTGCATAGGCCACAACTTAGTATTCATGAGTCCCTTTCTTAATCGAAAGGGATTTTTTTGCAAAAAAATGCCCCGCAGAAGCGGGGCAATATTTTCAGGCAGAATTTTTTGTTTTACGGTTTCATGGATTCGGATGCCTGGGGTTTTTGGATAGGATTGGATTTGGATTCGGTTTTCTTTAGGAGTAGGATTGGATTAGGATTTTCTTTAGGATTTGGATTAACGTTGGTTTAGGATTGGATTTTAGTTTGGTTTTTCGTTTGGATTGGATTGGTTCGGTTTTTAGGATTGGATGTCTTTGCTGGCTTCGATCGTTAGCGTCGCATTGACTATACAAGATTACGGCGGATTTTTCGCCCATGAAAGTATTTGCCCAAACCATTTTCAAGATTACGTATTAACGCTTATCAGCTCTCATGTGGGCTACGTAATGCAGGTATAAAAAAGGGCGTTTCAGTTAAGAAACGCCCTTGAATAAAACGTATAGGCAGCCTTTATTTTTTGAATTCCCAGCCAGACCTGTTGATCCTAGATACAAACTGGTTGGCATCATCGAAGTTGGTGATCTTCATGGAAGCACCATCCCAAAGCAGTTTCTTTCTGCCATAGAACTCGGATGCCTTGTTGCCATTGGGTCTTGTGACCTCTTTGCGCAACATGTAGCTCCTGATCGCAAGATTGCCCATCAACACAGTTTCTGTGAGCGGACCGGAATAGTCGAATGATGAGCTCAGTTCCTTGTGTGCCTTGCTGTTGAAGCCAGCCTTACAGGCTTCAGTCCAAGAAACCTGGTGACCATATTCTGGCAATTTCACCGCATTTTTGTCTGTCTCTGGGGCAACAATCTTCTCGCCTGTATTCAGGTAGATTTTAGGCCTGTTTCCATACATGTCAATGGCCATCAATCCTTTGGTACCATGAAGGAAAATTCCGTTGGCGCCGTTGCCGTCTGTGCTCAGTGGCTCATTGGCAGGAAGCTGGTCAGGGTGGAAAGGACGAATACCGCCATCCATCCAAACCATTTTCACCGGACTGTTGTTTTTCTTTGTTGCAGGGAACTTGATTTCAACATGGGATGAAGGAGGGCAACCTTCTGGGATGTATTCAGGATTCCAATCCCTGATGAATACTGATCCTACGCTGCATTCAACTTCTGTGGGATATCCAAGACCAAGGATCCTGAAAGGAGAATCAATGGTATGGCATCCGATATCACCCAATGCGCCGGTACCGAAGTTCCACCATCCACGCCATTTGAAGGGATGGAAGAGGGGGTTATAATCCATATACGCTGCTGGTCCAATCCAAGTATCCCACTCCTTGGCCGACATGGCAGCGGGCAAGGCAGGCTTGTCTGTTGGCACTGGAATTCCTTGTGGCCAAACTGGCCTGTCTGTCCAGATGTTCACGGTATGTACCGTTCCAATCAATCCCTTATCGAACCAATCCATGGCAACTTTCTGCAAAGGATTGGAAGCACCCTGGTTTCCCATCTGGGTAACTACCTTGTTTTTTCTTGCAGCCTCGGTAAGCATCCTGGCTTCGGCAATGTTATGCGTCAGAGGCTTTTGAACATAAACGTGTTTGCCCATTGACATGCAGGCCATGGCGGCATACGCATGAAAATGGTCTGGAGTTGAGATGGTTACTGCATCAATTTCTTTTCCAGACTTGTCCAGCATTTCCCTGAAATCGCGGTATTTCGCTGCATTGGGGAATTTTTCAAATGAGCTTTTGCATTTGTCCCAATCCAGGTCAGCCATGGCCACCACATTGTTGGCACCATTGTTGTAGGAATTGAGAAGATCCGATTGCCCTTTACCGCCCGCACCAATGGCAGCGATATTGAGCTTATCGCTCGGGGCTGTGTATCCCTTGCCAATGACGTGGCGGGGAACAATAAAAAAACCTGCAGCGGCAATCGAGCCCTGCTTGATGAAATTTCTTCTGTTGTTTTGTTTTGGCATGACTTTGGTTTTATCGTTCGTTTGATGTTGAAAATAAGCAAAAATTGCGATTCATTTCTTTATAGATTCTCAACCTTCTTCACCCCTAAACCCTTCAACCTCCCTCAACCTCTCTTAACCTCCCTCAACCTCTTCAACTTCATCATTCTCCACACAGGTCAGATCTTTTTGGCAAACTTCTGCGCCTTCAGCGCCAATTCTGTTGCCAGAAAGCAATGCGCCTGTGGCATGGCAGTTTCTGTTCTGTTGATGACATCATCCACAAACTGTTTGCCAAAGGGAAGTGGCTCGTTGTTGCAATCAAGATAGATGGTCTCCTTGTTGTTGGCCATGTAAAGGTGATTGCCTGATCCGTATCGGGCAATGTCTATGTTTTTCCTGATCTCAATGAATCCATCTGTGCCAAGAATGGTCAGCCTTCCATCGCCCCAGGTTTTCAGGCCATCGGGCGTAAACCAGTCTACCCTGATGTAACCCCCGCCGCCATTGCCTTTCAGCATGACATCGCCAAAGTCCTCAAATTGCGGATATTGCTTGTTGTTGACATTGCCGGTTTGGGAAGCAACCACCTCTGCTGATGTGGAGCCTGTGAAAAACAGGAATTGGTCAAACTGGTGAGACCCGATATCACAGATGATCCCGCCATATCTTTTTTTATCAAAGAACCATTCGGGTCTGCTTTTGGGACTCATGCGATGAGGGCCCAGGCCGATGGTCTGAACTACTTTCCCGATGGCCCCTGCTTTGATGAGTTCTCCTGCTTTGACCGTTGCCTTGTTTTCAAAACGCTCGCTGAACATGATGGAGTAGATGCGTTTGGTTTCCTTCTGCACTTTCCGTACTTCTGCCAACTGCTCCAGTGTAGTGATGCCTGGCTTGTCAACCAGGTAATCTTTTCCATGTTTCATCACTTCAATGCCCAAGGGTCCTCTTTCGTCAGGGATGCCTGAGCTGAGGATCACCTGAATAGAGTTGTCTTCCAGTATTTCTTTGGCGCTGGAGGCCTGTTTTACCTGCGGATAGGCTTTTACAAATGCGGCCAGAAGCGCTGGCTCTTTTGCATAAACCGCAACGAGTTCACCCCCGCCTTTGATGACGGCATTGCACATGCCATAGATATGGCTATGGTTGATGTTGATGACAGAAAACCGGATACGGGTTTCCACCGGCAGTGTTGTTTCTTCTTTATCAGTAAATGAAGAGAGCATCATCAATCCGCTGGCAGCGGCAGTGCTTTTGAGGAATTCGCGTCTTTGGGGCATAATGTGAGTTGAAGGGGTTGAAGCGGCCTTCGGCCTGTTGAAGAGGTTGAAGTAGTTGAAGGTTGCTAAATCGTTATCGTAATTTATTGAATTTATTTATTGAATCTTTATTAATTTCAAATATTACTTCAACTGCTTCAACCCCTTCAACTTCTTCAACCTCCCTCAACTTCTCTCAACCTCACTAAACCTCTCTAACATGAACTCCCGTCGCAACTTTCTACAAAAAGCTTCTCTGGGTTTTGCAGCAGCAGCCGGACTCCCTGCACTTGGATCAGCAATGAACAGCCATAGCAATGAAAATGCACTTGAGGGTGGTGTGAGCTTGCCCCTGGGTTTTGCAGGCTATTCTTTTGTGAAGTTTGATTTGGATAAATCCATTGCCATGATGAAACGCCTTGCTGTGGAGAATCTTTCCATCAAAGAATTTCATCTGCCTTTGAACTCAAGCCAGGAAAAGATTGATGAGGTGAAGAAAAAACTCAGTGATGCAGGCATCAAGCCATACACTGTTGGAGTGATCTACATGAGAAGCAAAGAGGCCGTTGACCAGGCATTTGCCTATGCGCAAAAAGTGGGTGTCAGCATGATTGTTGGTGTTCCCAATCCTGAATTGCTCGCTTACACAGAAGAAAAAGTAAAAGAGACCAATATCCGAATGGCCATCCACAACCATGGTCCTGAAGACAAGCTCTATCCCAGCCCCAAAGACATATATGACAGGATCAAGGACATGGATGCCCGGATGGGTCTTTGTGTTGATATCGGCCATACCCTTCGTGCTGGCGTACTGCCTGAAAAAGTAGTGGTAGAATACAAGGACAGGGTTTTTGACCTGCACATCAAGGACGTAACAGCCATGGCAAAAGATGCCAAGGTTGCAGAAGTGGGAAGAGGCGCCATCAATTTCCCGGCTTTCGTCAAAGCATTGAAAAAGATCAAGTATTCCGGTGTTTGCAGCATTGAATATGAAAAAGACATGAGTGATCCTTTGGTGGGCATGGCAGAATCTGTTGGCTTTTTCAGGGGTGTACTCAAAGCGTAAATCTTGGTCTTAATTGCACTAATTTCGTGCAATGACAAAAATCAAATGGGTCTTCCTTTTCTTGTCTTTCGGGACAATGGTCATGGCACAAGAAAAGCAGCGCGACAGCATCCAAAAGCAAACACTGTTTTCGGATACTGTCCCTAAAAAACTATCCCTCACTGAAATTGTGGTGAAGGGCA
>JAJTFY010000081.1 GCA_021299175.1 Chitinophagaceae bacterium | reverse complement strand
ATAAGGAATATTGTCTTTCCATTTGATGCCATCCTGGTCATGTTCATGTCCATGAAATACTGCCTTTACATTTTTTTGTTTTTTGATCAGTTCCTGAAATGCTGGTGAATCAATGCCGTTGGCTGTCCACTTGATAGGCGGAATGTGGATGAACAATAAAATATGTTTTGCATTTTTATGCTCTTCAAATTTTTTGGAAAGCCAATCCAGGTCTGGTGGGAGGTACTTCCCTTGTTTATTAGAGGTAGTTGCAAACAACAAAATATTGTTGCCGATCACATGTTCAAAATTCAGGGGTGATTGCCATCCAGTCTCCCATTCTTCTTTTGTTGCCATATCGTGATTTCCCTGGGTCACGAAGTATCTGAAAGGCAGCTGATCAAAAGTTGATTTCAATGTCGGGATATGGCTGATATCGTCATGCACGAGGTCTCCGTTGAAAACACAAAATTCAAAAGGGTCTTGGGTGTGAATCGATTTGATATGCGCAAGAGCAGTATCCAACATTTCCTGGTAAGCAGTTTTAGGCTGACCAAAATGAATATCCGATGCAATGGCAAAGCGAAGAACTGGTTTTTTAGTTTCGAATGAACTCAAATCCGTAGCAAATACGGATTTGCTGTTTAAAACAATGACTGCAGTAGAGATACCTTGTAAAAATTTCCGGCGATTCATGCTTGATATTTGAGCATGAAAGATAAATTATTTTTTTGCGTTCCCGCCAAATACTCTTTTAAGTAATTCTGAAGTTCTCGCAAGCGGATTTTTTCTAATTTGTTTTTCTTCCTCTCCAATTTGATAAAATATTCCTCCTACAGATTTTTCAGTTACGTAGGCAGCTAAATCCGGATTGATTTTCTTGAGACTCACTTTATTGTATGCATTGATAATCGTGCTCCAATGTTTGGTGGCATTGACTTTGTCCAGTGATTTTTCAATGACAGGCCTGAATTTATTGAGCAGTGAGGCAGTTGTTGCCTTTCTCAAATACTGTGTTCCTGCGGTGTCGCTTCCTTTGATGATGGATACAATATCTTCTACATTCATTGACTTCACTGCATCTACAAAAATGGCACCTGCTTCTTTACATGCATCTTCAGCACCGCGGTTCATACTGAGGATGGCCTCATCAACCTGATTGCCCAATCCAAGGCTTCTCAGGGTCTTTTCAACTTTTTCCGCTTCGGGAGGCAATAAAATTTTTAAGAGATCATTTTTGAAAAATCCATCTTCTTTGGAAAGTGCCGATGCTCCTTTTTGAGCACCAATGATCAAAGCCTCTCTGAGTCCGGCAATCATGTCTTGGTTGAAAACAACAATATCAGCATCCATTCCTTTTTTCAAAGAACCGATCTGTTGATGAAGATTTAAAATTCTTGCAGGGGTGGAACTCAACATTGTGACTGCATCCACCAATGAAACCCCTGCAGTCTCTGTCATAGTTTTGATCAATCTATTGGCAGTGGCTGTACTTCCTGCAAATGCAGAGCCATCCATCAATTTGGCTACACCTTGGCCAACTTTTACATCTGTTCCATTGTGAATATGACCGAGTTTATAAATGCCATCTGGCATCGCAGCACCTCTCATGGCATCCGTGATCAGTGCAATATGTTCAACGCCTTTGATTTTAACAATCAATTTCAAGAGTGCCTCGGGGAGGTGTATGCCATCTGCGATGATTTCTACATCCAGGTCATCATGCAAATATCCTGCTTCAATTACACCCGCATACCTGACTGCATTTTTTCTGGTTACACCCGACATCGCAGAATAAAAATGTGTTAGCAGCGAATATCCATTGTGATATGCACGTTTGGCTTCATCGTAAACTGCATCTGTATGTGCCATGGAAGCGATGATGCCTCTTTTGGTCAAAATTTTTCCAAGCTCAATTGCTCCTTTTTTTTCTGGTGCAATGCTCCACCTCTTGATATGCGGAGACCTTTCAAGTATTTCCATGTATTCAGTTGGGTCAGGATCACGGATATATGTTGGATCTTGTGCACCTCTCTGGTTCATGGAGAAATAGGGACCTTCCAAATGAATGCCTAAAAATTTTGCACCCTTGTTTTCGGATGCATGTACTTCATTGTAAATATCGAGTGTTCTGAGAATTCCCTCTTTGTCTGATGTAAGTGTTGTTGCCAGCATAGAAGTGGTACCATATTTGGCATGAATTTCAGCAACACCTAAAAAAGCATTTACCGATTCATCCATAAAATCAAATCCACCGCCTCCATGAACATGGATGTCTATGAATCCCGGTGCGACATAAGATTGTTTCGCATCAATCTCTTCAAACCCTGTAGATGTTATTGAACCAGTTTCAACTCCAAGGATTTTTCCGTCTTCAACCAAAATCGTTCCATTGGGAATAATCGTATTCTCAGTGATGATCTTCGCGTTGGTTATTTTAAATTTATTTTTTATCATCTCCATTTTCTGATGGCATGGCCTTTGACTGCATAGAAGAAAAGATAAGTATAACAAGGCAAAAGTATCCAATACGCCTGCTGCACACCGATGTTGTCAGCAATGGATCCATATACCAATGGAATCAACGCATTCCCGCTCAATCCCATGATCAACAATGATGCGCCCAGTTTTGTAAATCTTCCCAGTCCATCCAAGGCCAATGGCCAGATAGCTGCCCATACCAATGAATTTGCCAGTCCCAGTAAAACAACAAACCAGATTGAAATGGACGCATGGTGCCCAAGGAAATGAACCTGCTCTGAGGTCATTGTAATCAGAAAAGTGAGCACCAGTCCAAGTCCCGTACAAATCCTAAGTGCATTGACTTGTCGTATGTATTTAGGGATGGTAATGATTCCAATGATATACCCAACGATGGTTGCTGTCAACACATATGCCGGGAATGATTTGGCTTCCAGCAAAGGCATGTTCATGGAGAGCCCGTAGTTGATGATCGTATCTACAGAAATAATTTGTGCTCCCACATGCAGAAAAATTGCAACAGCACCAAGGATCAGATGGGGGAATTCAAATATGGTTTTCTTTTCTGCATTGGCATGAGCCGTTTCATCGCTTTCTTTTTCTGTATCTATTTCAGGCAAAGGAGAAAATCTTACCAGCAGTCCCAGGCAAAATAAAACCGTGCCTACAACTGCGTAAGGTTTGATAACCCTTCGGATCAACTCATCCAGCAATGGAGCCTTTTCCGTTGCATTCATTGTATTGAGTTGTGCGAACAAGTCTGTATCGGTTGCTTTCAACACCACAGCTGCAAAAAGAAGTGGTGCAATGATGCCTGCTCCCTTGTTGAAAATGCCCATGATGCTGATGCGTTGGGCAGCGCTTTCTTTAGGACCCAAAATGGTGATGTAGGGATTGGCGGCAGTTTGCAGGATGGCCAATCCTACGCCAATGGTGAATAGTCCGAGTAGAAAAAGTTCATATGTTCTCCCGAATGCGGCGGGAATAAAAACAAATGCGCCTGTTGACATCAGGAAAAATCCTGTCATCATCCCCTTTTTAAATCCAACATTTTTTAACAGGTAGCTGGAGGGGACTGACATCACAAAATAGGATATATAGAATGCAAATGTTACGAGGTAGGATTCAAAATGATTCAGTTCACACGCGATTTTAAAATATGGAATCAGAATTGAATTGACCCAGGTAACAAATCCAAAAATGAAAAATAGGATACCTATAATCAGAATTGAAATGGTTGTTTCTCTTTTTGAAAGATTGTGTATCGACATCTTTATTTTTTTATCAATGACGCTGAATGCTTGTCTAGAAAAACAGTACAGTTCGGGTGATTTTGCAAAATACTTGCAGGATGCATATTGGATATGGTCTCTTTCATGCAATTGCTTACTGCAAGCGCTTTTCTTTCATCAGGAACAGAGCAGATGATTTCTTTTGATTTCATGATCTGTTGGATTGACATGCTGATTGCTTTTTTGGGGACTTCTTCCATCGTCTCGAACCATCCCTCACCCCATTGTTGTTTTCTGCAGGCTTCATCGAGGGCTACTACAATATAAGGATCAGTGGTATCGAAGTCTGCCGGAGGATCATTGAAAGCCAGGTGACCATTTTCTCCGATGCCTGCCAGTGCCAAATCAATGTTTACTTGACTGATCAAAGCATTCAGTCTTTGACATTCAGCTGTCGGTTCATTTTCACCATTGATCAAGTGAAAACTTTTCAAAGGACTTACCCGATCAAGAAATCTTTCGGTAAGGTATTTTCTAAAACTTGCTTTGTGTGATATGGGGATGCCTATGTATTCATCCAAATGAAACATGTTCACTTTCCCCCAATCGATCGAAGCATCCTCTGTAAGGATTGTTAAAACAGGGAACTGGCTTGTTCCCGTTGCCAGTATGATATTTGCCTCTCCCTTGCTCTTGATGGTTTCTTTTATTTTTTCTGCAGCGCGTTTTCCGGCAGCTTTTCCAAGTTCAGCTGCATCTTCAAAAATCTCAATCTTCATGGGGAAGCTCTTTTAAATTTTAAGAAATAACTTTTTGTCGTATAATAATTTAAGAAAAATCCATTTGATGGCGAGCCCTGTGACGGCAAGTGCAACAGCATTGAACGGATCTCCCATCAGATCGGACAGCCATTGAAAAAATCCCTTGTTTGTATATCCCCATTGGATGAACTTTCCCGACATATAAATTAAAATAGAGTTCATGCCAATGACCTTGAAGAAAAATGCCCATCGACGGATTTCTTTAACATCGATGATATAATAAAAAAGAGTGAACAAAAGGAGGTTCCATCCGGTGGTATACAAAACGAAGGAACTGGACCACATGTTTTTATTAATGGGGAAATCAAAGTTCCAAATAAGTGCAAGTGCCAAAGATAGGCAACCAGTTGCCAGCATGGCTTTAACCTTTCCATATTCATTGACTGTACTATTTTTCAGGTAACTCCCTGTCAATATACCCGCAAGAGAGGTGGCAATGGCGGCAATATTGTTGAAGAGTCCAACGGTATCATGTATACCACGGGAAAGTTTTCCAGGAAGAATGCTTCTGTCAACATAGGATGCAAAGTTTCCTTCCTCCGTTAAATCTCCCATGGGGAATCCTGGTGCCGATGTACATTTTAAAATAAGCCAATAGCCTATTAACAAGCCACCAAACCAAATGACCCGGGATTTTTTTCCTGCATATAAATAAATGATACAGGAAAGTGTGTATCCAATACCAATTCTTCCAAGCACACTCATGAATCGGAAGTCAACAAGTTCTCTGATCATCAATCCATTGTTGTAAATCAATCCCAAGACAAAAAGAATCAATCCTCTTTTGATTACTTTCCACAACAAGTTTTGTTTGGTTACGCCTTCTTGCAATGACTTATCAATCGAATACACACTGGATATACCTGATATAAACATGAACAGTGGAAAGATCAAATCATACGCATGAAATCCATTCCAATGCGGATGTGTAAACTGATTGGAGAGGGCATTCCATAAGGGATGATGGGTTGCTTCAGACATGGTGTGAAATATTTCTTCAGCACCAATGATCCAAAACATGTCAAATCCCCTGAGTGCATCCAATGAATAGAGCCTGCTTGTCAGCTCGCTGTTTTTCAAGCGAATGTCCATTTTTTAAATTTTAGGTTCCCAACCCTTTTCGTATTCTCTGCTCCAAAGTTTCATTGCTTCTTTGTCATTCAGTATTCTTCCGTTGTTGGGATCAACCTTCAATGCACGTCCTGTACGTTGGGAAATATTTCCCAATTGTACAAGTAAAGTACTTTGGTGTCCGCTTAAAATATCCGAATTCAATTTTACTCCGCGTTTGATGGCATCGAAAAAATTTCTGATATGTAAGGCATCCAGTTCCATACCAGGCCCCGTTCTGTCGAGTGCATTTGCAACAATATCATTTTTCACTTCCTTCACCAACTTGCTTCTGAGGTCAAAAATCTTATACGCATTGCCGCTTTCAATTAACAGAGAACCTGTTTCTCCATAGAAAATCACGCCCACACTGCTGCCTTCGGTATTTTTCCCGTTGCATGATCTGCCTTCCCAGCTGATCAATGTATTGTTGGCAAATTCAAGATCGATGACTTGTGTATCTGGTGTTTCCCAATCATCCTGGTAGCGGTACCTTCCTCCTGCAGAAGTCACACGCGTTGGGTATTCTACTCCGAGTCCCCAACGTGCCAGATCCACCATATGTGTTCCATTGTTCAAGGCCTCACCTGTTCCCCAATGCCAGAACCAATGCCAATTATAATGAATGAGATTGTCTTTGTATTGCTTGCGTGGTGCGGGACCCTGCCATAAATCATAATTCAGCCAAGAGGGGACCTCTGCTGTTTTGCCGATACCGATTGATTCACGGTTATTGGTATACCATGTTTTTGCGTAGTATGGCCTGCCAATGGCACCTGCCTTTAGCTCGGCCATTGCTGCAATCACATTCGGCCATGACCTGCGCTGGTTTCCCATTTGTAACAACTTGTTGTGTTTGGCTGCAGCTTTGACAAGCATTTCACCTTCATTGGGATTGTGGCTGCATGGTTTTTCCAGATAAACATGTTTCCCAGCAGACACTGCAAGCAAAGAAGCAGGAGCATGCCAATGATCAGGAGCAGTTACAATCAACAGATCCAGTTGCGGATCTTCCAAAGCTTTTCTGAAATCACCTTCTGCCTTTGGTTTCTTGCCCTGTACTTTTTCAATGGCTGCAACGCATTTATCCATTGCGCGTACATCCACATCACATACATACATCATTTCGCATTCTTTCTGTGATGCAAAATTGCTGCCCACTGAAAATCCTCTGCTGTTTACACCCATTACGGCAGCAGTAATTTTTTCATTGGAACCAAGAATGCGGCGGTATTGACTGGCAGAGAATCCTGGCAGAACACCTCCAAACACTATGGCAGCAGATGCTGCAGATGATTTCTTGATAAAATTTCTTCTAGAACGACTCATGATGATAGTTTTAGTGACTGAATAATTTGATTTGCTTTTTTGCTATGTGATGCCAGCGTATTTGCAAGTGCAATGGCAGCACCTTTTTTTCTTTTGCTTTCATGTGCAGCTTCCATGAAAGTATAAATTTCAATTGTTTCTTGAGGAGAAACAGGTGCCTTGCGGGTTTGAAAGAATTCCAGAATATGTTTCAAGAGATTGTCATATCCTTGAAATGGCCCCAGCGTTGCATTTCCTTTTTCTCCAAAAGCAGTACCACCATATTCATGTTTGCCAGTTCTTGTTCCACGAAAGGTTCCCACTCTTCCATCATTCCATTCACCCACCACCATTTCAACATCTTTATTGGATGTTCTTTTTACATGCTTGCAACCTATTCCCATGACCGTGTAGAGCAGTTCGACACCATGTATGCCATACCAGAAAAGTTCTGGGTGTGTTGGTTCAAGTGTAGCGGGACTGAAACAATCAGCTCCAAGTACTTTTCCAATTTTACCATTGGCAACTTGTTGTGCTGTTTCCATGTATCGCAGTGATGAGCTTGAAAAAACAGGCACATTGAAGTGTTTGGCCAATTCATAAATAGCGATGGTGTCTGAAAGTGATCCTGCAACCGGCTTATCAATAAAAATTGGTTTACCTGCCTTGAATACTTCCAACGCTTGTTGCAGGTGGGGTCTGCCGTCGTTTGTTTCCAGACAAACGAAATCCACTTTGCTCAACAATGCTCCAACCGATCCTACAATCTCTACTCCGTATTTTTTTACCTCTTCTGTATAACCCGGAATGCGCTTGACAGATGATTCAATGTCCGCACTTCCATTGGGGTAAGCAGCTACAATTTTGAATCCCCCTGTATTCTCACTTGCACCATTCAGCGCTTTGGTGAAAGCAACGCTGTGTGAAGTATCCAATCCAATGATGCCAATTCTTCCAATCTGATTTTTTGGGTTACCCAATCCGCTCAATGGATGGCTGATCATGCCCCCGCCCAATAATATAGAGGATGAAAAAATAAATTTTCTCCGGCTTTGAAATGTATACATACGGCAAATGCGTTAAAAACAATCGTTTCTAAATTTAATCATATCATTTGATACGACGTGCAGGAAAAGGGTTCATTTTTGAACGAAAACGATGGGGTTACAAAGTTTTGCCAATAATATCGGCCACATAGGTATTGAGTGGGGTTGCCATGATCCTTTGAGGGGTATCCAATTGAACAACAGCCCCCTCTTTTAGAATCATGAGGCGATCGGCCCATGAGAGAAGCTCGCTTGGATTGTGAGAAACCATGATGCAGCTCAGGTTTTTTTCTTTGAATATATCATTAACGACTGTTTGTATGATTTTTCTGTTGATTCCGTCCAAATTCGAAAAAGGTTCATCAAGTAAAATCATTGAGGGATTGCTGATCAAAGTTTTGGCAAGGGCAATGCGCTGGCGTTCTCCGCCAGATAGCTCATTGGTTTTTCTGTTGAGCAGATGATCGATTTTACATATTTGATATATGTTGGCTGCATCTCTGTGCTCAATTTTCTCATGCATGTCCAAAATTTCATGGACAAAATAATTATTCAGTAATTCGAAATGTTGTGAGAGGTATCCGATTTTGGGGTGACCCGGCAGCAAGACTTCATCTGG
>JAJTFY010000080.1 GCA_021299175.1 Chitinophagaceae bacterium | reverse complement strand
AGCGGATAGATTTTTTCAATGGCTGACTTTTCTTTCTCGGTATTGAACAAAGTCTTTTCAGCCTCAAATATTTCTGCGAGTTCAGGAAGATGCTTTTCAAATGCGGCAACAATATTGTTCACCTGCCAAACAAAGATGCCTGCATTCCAAAGGAATTCTCCGCTGGATACAAAGGTCTTCGCAAGCTCTGCATTCGGCTTTTCGGTAAAGGTTTTCACCTTGTATACATTGTCGCTGGCGGGCTGTTGTTCAAACTGGATGTAGCCATAACCTGTGTTCGGATGGCTGGGCTTGATACCCAGGGTAATCAACGCTTTGTGGGCTTTGACAAAACTCATGGCCTCCAGGCAAACCTTGGTGAATGCGGTATCATCGAGGATGATATGGTCAGCAGGGGCACAAATCAGGGTTCCTTTTTCATTCAATTGCTGAAGCTTGTAGGAAATATAGGCAATGCAGGGAGCGGTATTCTTTCTGGAAGGCTCTGCTACAATGTTTTTGGCTGGAATTTCAGGAAGTTGGTCCCTTACGATTTCAACATATTCCTCGGAGGTAACAACATAAATATTCTCTAATGGAATGAATTTCTTGAACCGGTCATGGGTGGACTGTATCAGCGTTCTTCCTGTGTTGAGGATATCAAGGAATTGTTTGGGATATGAGGTGCGGCTCATGGGCCAAAACCTGCTACCGATTCCCCCGGCCATGATGGCCACATAATGGTTGTTGTTCGTCATGATGCTTGCTTAAATGATGCCTTCTCTTATCAGGTCATGCAAATGTATGACACCTGCGTATTGATTCTCTTCTATTACAATCAATTGGGTGATATTGTTTTTTCTCATCCTGTCAAGGGCATCAACCGCCAGTGCATCCCCTTCTATTGTTTTAGGATGGATGCCCATGATGTCTTTCGCCGTTGCATGGTTGATATCATTCCCTTTTTCGAGCATTCTCCTCAGGTCACCATCTGTGATTACGCCAGTCAGCATACCATCATCATTCAATACAGCGGTAAGTCCCAGTCGTTTTTTAGTAATTTCTACAATGACGTCTTTGAGCGAACTGTTTTGGTTGACAGCCGGACGCTCATTCAACTTGCTCAGGTCGCTGACCCGGAGGTATAATTTTTTACCCAGGCTGCCGCCGGGATGAAATTTTGCGAAATCTGAGGAGGAAAAACCTTTGACTTCCATCAGACAGACAGCGAGGGCATCGCCCATGGCCAGCTGGGCTGTGGTACTGGAGGTTGGCGCCAGGTTGTTGGGGCAGGCTTCCTGGCTGACGGTGGTATTGAGCACCAAATCGGCGCCTAGTGCCAGTGTAGCGTTCAGGTTTCCCACCATGGCAATCAGCTTGTTGCCAAGATTTTTGATCAGGGTGATCAAGACCTTGATCTCCGGGCTTTCTCCACTTTTGGAGATGATCATCACAATATCGTCTTGCTGAACCATGCCCAGGTCTCCGTGGATGGCATCTGCAGCGTGCATGAAAATGGATGGTGTTCCGGTACTGTTGAGGGTTGCAACGATTTTTTGGCCAATGATGGCGCTTTTCCCGATTCCACTGACCACAAGCCGGCCTTTCATCTCATTGAGGACGCGTACGACCTCAACAAATGTATCATCAATGAATTCCCTCAATTCCATGATAGAACCGGCCTCGATGGAAAGGGTTTGTTTGGCGATTTCCCTGATGGCGATATGCTGCATGTACAATGGTTACAAAGCCCAATAGGGCAGGTTGAACTGCAAAAGTACCATAATTTAAAGATGTTTGAAGGCCTCTTCTCCGAGGAATTCTGCCCTTTTATCGGTAAATTTGTATGGAGCCTCCGCAATCAAGGCCCCTGGATAAAACCATTTGTCTAATTTTTGGTTATATTATCCTGAATAAAATTGAACAACACCAGTTTTCTTATAATGCCTCCTAAGAATAAAAAATCAACAAAGGATCCAATACCCCAAGCCACAGCGGATTGGGACCTGCTTTCACCACTGAGACAATATTTTGGCTTTGATGCCTTCCGGGGAAACCAGGAAGCCATCATCAACAATGTGCTTAATGGCAAAGATACGTTTGTCATCAAGCCTACCGGAGGTGGTAAAAGCCTCTGTTACCAGCTTCCCGCCATGATCAGTGAGGGCTGTGCCATTGTGGTTTCTCCCCTTATCGCCCTCATGAAGAACCAGGTGGACCTTGTAAGGGGCTATAGCAGCAATGACAATGTGGCCCATTTCCTGAACTCAACCCTTACAAAAAAGGAAATCAAGGAAGTGCATGAGGACCTGAATGC
This sequence comes from Chitinophagaceae bacterium, assembly GCA_021299175.1. Lineage (GTDB taxonomy): Bacteria > Bacteroidota > Bacteroidia > Chitinophagales > Chitinophagaceae > Pollutibacter. The sequence goes on along the minus strand of JAJTFY010000080.1, from coordinate 5,018 downwards.
CGGCACTACAAAAATGCTTTATGTTGCGCCGGAGACCCTTACCCGGCAGGAAAACCTTGATTTTTTCAGCGCGCTCAAAATTTCGTTTTTTGCGGTTGATGAGGCCCATTGTATCTCCGAATGGGGGCATGATTTCAGGCCAGAGTACCGCCGTTTGCGGGAGATGATGGACCAGATTGACGAAAAAGTGCCTGTTATTGCACTTACTGCTACCGCAACGCCCAAAGTGCAGGGGGATATCGTACACAACCTTGGATTAAGGAACCCGGATATATTTATATCATCTTTCAACAGGCCCAATCTCGAGTATGAGGTCAGGCCAAAAGTGAGAAAGGACCAAACCATCAAGGGAATGGTCAAGTTCATTCACGAGAACAGGGGCAAGAGCGGGATCATTTATACGTTGAACAGGAAGACAACCGAAGAGCTGGCCGAACTCTTGAACGTCAATGGCATCAAGGCGGGCGCTTACCATGCAGGTCTCGACAGCAAGTTGCGTGCCGAGCGCCAAGACCAGTTTTTGAATGAAGACATGCAGGTGATTGTGGCAACCATTGCTTTTGGCATGGGCATCGATAAGCCAGACATCCGCTTTGTCATCCATTACAATATTCCCAAGAGCCTGGAGAACTACTACCAGGAAACGGGCAGGGCAGGCAGGGATGGTATGGAAGGCAAGTGCATCCTGTATTATTCGCACAAGGATGTTTCCAAGTTGGAACATTTTCTGCGCGACAAGCAATTGAGTGAAAGAGAGGTTGGCGGCCAGCTGATTGATGAGATGGTGGCATTTGCCGAAAGTGGTCAGTGCAGAAGAAAAGTGCTCATGAATTATTTTGGTGAAAAGTACATGGCCGATAACTGTGGTGCCTGCGACAATTGTCTTCACCCCAAAGAACAGATTGAGGCAAAAGCCAATGCGGTTAAAATGCTCAAGGTAATCAAGGCCCTGGACGAAAGATTCGCGGCGGATTATGTTGTCAACATCACGATTGGCAGGTTGATTCCGCAAATCAAGATGTACAGGCATGATGAGCTCGACGTTTTTGCAACTGGGGATGATGAGCCGGAACTCTACTGGACTTCGTTGATTCGCCAGATGCTCCTGGAAGGCCTTTTGCAGAAAGACATTACCGAACATGGCATTTTAAAAATCAGCAAAGAGGGTGCACAGTTCCTTAAAAAACCGGTCTCCTTCTCCATGACCATGGGCAACTTCTATGAAGATGCGAATGAAGATGATGATGAGGCGGTGGCAGATGCTGGGGGAACAGCCACAACTGATCCGCTGTTGTTCGAGATGCTCAAAGAGCTCAGAAAGCAGTTTGCCAAAGAGAAAAAACTTCCTCCATTTGTGATCTTCCTGGAGACTTCATTGGAAGACATGGCCACACAGTATCCAACTACACTTGCGGAGCTGGAAAAAATCAGTGGTGTCAGCAAGGGCAAGGCCATCCGGTATGGACAAACTTTTGTGGACCTGATTGCAAAATATGTGGCTGAAAATGACATCACCAAGCCAGATGATTTTGTGATGCGGAGTGTGGTGAACAAGAGTGGAGATAAAGTATTCATCATACAACAGGTCGATAAAAAAGTAGGGCTGGACACCATTGCCAAGAACCGCGACATGAAAATGGAGCAATTGCTTGAGGTGATGGAAACCATTGTTGCTAGTGGCACAAAACTCAACCTGGATTATGCCATTGATCAGATGGTAGATGAAGATGACCAGGAAGACATACTCGATTATTTTAAAAGCTGTGAAACCAGCAGCCTGGACGTAGCCAGGGAAGAACTTTCAGATCTTGATCTTGAGTGGGAACAGTTGAAAATCATGCGGATCAAGTTCCTCAGTGTGTATGGAATGTAACGAGTAAGAATAGAAGCACATAGTCTACTTAATTTGTGCACTATTAAAATAAGCGTATCTTTGCCCCCAAATTTTCGTTCATGTACAGTTTTACAAAAACAATGATCATGATTGCATTTTTGATGGGTATCTTATCTGATGCTGCGGCGCAGATCAATGGCAGTACATACAAGAATGAAATACAGGAATGGGACAAGAAGCGACTGGAGTCGCTGAAGTCGGCAACTGGTTGGGTGAACCTTTCCGGACTGTTTTGGCTCAAGGAGGGTGAAAACAGGTTCGGCAGTGCTGACGGAAATGAATTGGTGTTCAAGGAAAAATCCTTTCCTGCACTGCTGGGTACTTTCCTGTTGAAAGGGAATGATGTTGTCTGGACAACTGCTGGAAGCCATGAGGTATTTGCTCAGCATGAAAAGGTCAATACAGCAACTATTTTCAATGGTGACGAAATAAATGCAACACTACTGGCCTTTCAAACGTTCAGGTGGAATGTGATCAAGCGGGAAGACCTTATCGGCATTCGGTTTCGTGACTTTGCCAGCCCCCTGCTGGACAAACTCCAACACATAGAACGTTATACCATCAATCAGGACTGGAGGTTCAATGCCCGGATTGAAAAATCCGTCCTTCCTTCTGTGTCCATTTTGAATGTACTCGGACAGACTACACAAGAAAAGTCTGCAGGCAAAGTTGTTTTTGAATACAAGGGAAAATCATACTCCCTTGATGTGGTTGATGAAGGCACCACCAATTTATTTGTATTGTTTGGTGATGATACCAATGCCAAAGAAACCTATCCGACTGGCCGATTCTTGTACATCCCCAGGCCCGATGCCAATGGCAACACTGTCATCGATTTCAACAAGGCCTTCAATCCACCTTGCGCCTTCACGCCTTTTGCCACTTGTCCTATTCCACCCAGGCAGAATATTTTACCTTTTGCAGTGAAAGCTGGCGAAAAAAAGATTCACCTCTAGCTTATTTATGCTTAACTTTTGTCATCAATACCCATTGGTTATGGCAGAAGAACTCAGGAGCCGCGGTTGGTTTGGCCGCAAAGACAAGGACGGAATCATTTACAGGAGCTGGATGAAAAACCAAGGCATGCCCAACGACATGTTTGACGGCAGGCCGGTCATTGGCATTTGCAATACATTCAGTGAACTGACGCCCTGCAACGCACATTTCCGCGATTTTGCAGAAAGCATTAAAAAAGGCGTACTCGAAGCAGGCGGTTTTCCTTTGGAATTCCCCATCATGAGCCTGGGAGAGACTTTGCTCAAACCAACAGCCATGTTGTTCCGCAACCTGGCCAGCATGGATGCTGAAGAATCCATCCGTGGCAATCCAATCGATGGTGTAGTACTAATGACTGGCTGTGACAAAACAACCCCATCTACGGTGATGGGAGCTGCCAGCGTGGGCTTGCCGACAATCGTTGTTCCTGGCGGACCCATGTTGAACGGAAGGTACAAGGGTCAAACCATTGGCTCCGGAACCCATGTCTGGAAATTTGACGAAGACATGAAAACAGGCAAGATGACCCAGGAGGAATGCGAGTTTGCGGAAAGCTGCATGAGCAGGAGCATTGGGCATTGCATGACCATGGGCACCGCTTCCACCATGGCCACCATGGTCGAAGCGCTGGGCCTCACCCTGAGTGGAGCTTCAGCCATACCTGCTGCTGACTCCCGTAAAAAACAAATGGCCCAATTGAGTGGAAGAAGAATAGTGGAAATGGTCAGGGAGAACCTGACCATCGATAAAATACTTACCCGTGAAGCATTTGAAAATGCCATCAAGGTGAATGCTGCCGTTGGCGGATCTTCCAATTTCATCATCCACCTTACAGCGATCGCAGGCAGAATTGGAGTGGATCTCAAGCTGGATGATTTTGATGACCTGGGAAGCAAGATTCCCTTGCTGCTGAACCTCATGCCTTCAGGAAAATACCTGATGGAAGATTATTATTATGCGGGAGGACTTCCGGTTATATTGAATGAGCTGAGAAAGGAATTGCACCAGAACGTGATCACCGTAACAGGAAAAAATCACCATGAAAATATTGATGGCAATACGGCAAATTACAACAGTGATGTAATTGCAACCATGGATCAACCCTTGATTGCGGAAGCAGGTTGTGTTGTGGTCAAGGGAAACCTTGCCCTTAACGGCGCCGTCATCAAGCCTTCCGCCGCAAGCCTAGCATTGATGCAGCATACAGGCCGCGCAGTGGTTTTTGAAAGCATTGAAGATTACCATGCACGCATTGATGATCCTGCATTGGACATCGATGAAAACTGTGTGATGGTCTTGAAATATGTTGGACCCGTTGGATACCCAGGAATGCCTGAAGTGGGCAACATGGCCCTGCCGAAAAAAATTCTTGCCAAAGGCATCAAAGACATGGTGCGCATCAGCGATGGCAGGATGAGTGGCACTGCATATGGTACGGCGGTATTGCATGTGTCGCCTGAAAGTGCCATTGGTGGAACATTGGCCTTGGTGGAAAATGGAGACATGATCGAACTGGATGTGCCACAACGCAAATTGCATTTGCATGTCAGCGATGAAGTGCTTACAGAAAGAAAAGCAAAATGGATTGCCCCCAAACCTGCAGCCAGCAGGGGTTATGTGAGTTTGTACATCAAACATGTTGAAGGTGCAGACAAAGGCGCAGACCTTGATTTTCTTAAAGGTAGTTCAGGAAGCACGGTGACCAGGGATTCACATTGATGGTTTAAACACAAACACAATGACCATTCTCATCATCATTCTTGCCATTGCCTTACAGGTGTTCCTGTCAGTCAAAAAAATAAGCCCATTCATATCCCTGCTCATTGTTGCGATTGCAACAGGGTTAGCCTTGGGCATGCCCGCCGCAGACCTGCTCAAGTCAATTGAGAAAGGAGTGGGAAGCACTTTGGGAGGATTGGCACTGATTCTTTGTCTGGGGGCCATCCTCGGAAAAATTTTGGAAGAGTCTGGTGCGGCAGAAAAAATCACCATCACCCTCATCAACGGATTTGGCCTGAAAAAAATCCAATGGGCCGTCATGCTGACGGGTTTTCTGATTGGCATTCCGCTTTATTACAATGCCGGTTTTGTGATCTTGGTTCCGCTGGTGTTCATGCTCGTGCGCAAA
>JAJTFY010000079.1 GCA_021299175.1 Chitinophagaceae bacterium | reverse complement strand
TTTTGGGGATTTTACCCCTGCTATCAATCATTTTGATTAAGCGTAAAAGTATTTCTTTTAAGCTACTTCTATTTTACTTATTATATTCATTGATATCTGATTTAGTACTAAGCAAACTAAGTATAAGATTTTTCAATTCTGAAATATACTCATTTCGTCTTTTTACTGTTGTTGAATACTTTTCCGTAAGTTACATACTCTATTGTCAGATAGAAAGTCTTTTTTTCAGAAAGTTCATCAAATTTTCAAGTTTTGTATTTGCTCTATTCATTATAGTTGACATTTACAATAACCAGTTAAACGAATTTGATTCTATACCAGCCGGCGTTGAAGCATTATTTATCTTAACGAACTCCATAATATTATTATACGAGAAAATTTTGAAATCTAATAATTACTTTACATCATTCGTTTGGATAGCAATTGGTTTAATTCTCTTTTTTGCAGGTACATTTTTCTTGTTCATAATGTCGCAAAACAATTACAACAATATAGACTTCAATGACACTTACGGCTATTTAGTGGCAATCTTCAAAATATTAATGTACTCTTTCTTTTTTGTCGGTATAGTTTCAGAAATTAAATCAACAAAATTAAAAAATCATTCAATCTAATGCCCCTCCTCCAAACCATAGAATCCTCCTCAAACGTTTCAACCGTGCTGTTTTTCGGCACATTAGGGATGTTGGTCTTGGCTATTGGACTGGTGGTATTCATTGTTTTTCACCAAAGGAAGGTTATCAAGTACCAACAACAACTTCAACGATTAGAGGAGGAACAACAGCAGATTCTCCTCAATGCATCAATCAGGTGGCAAGAAGAGGAAAGGCAACGCATTGCAGCTGATCTTCATGATGACGCTGGTCCCCTATTGGCTACAGCCCGTCTTTACCTGAACGATAACCTCGTACATCAAGACATTTCTACCCAATTGCAGAGCATCTATAATGCCAAGCAAATCATAGATGATACCATCCAGTTGATCAGGAATATCTCTCATAGCCTGATGCCGCCTACCCTAAAGAACTTTGGTCTTGAGTCAGCTATCAATGATCTTTTCCAAAAAATCAGTGGATCTGGCGCCATCAATGCAAGCTGTCGTTTTCACGACTACCGTGAAAGGATGCTACCACAGCGTGAATTACTGATCTTCCGCGTGGCACAAGAGTTGGTCAACAATATCCTCAAACACAGCAATTCCAGTTTCATTCACCTCACCCAGAACACGAGTGATGGTGTATTTTATATTCGTTTGCACCATGATGGCAAAGGAATCACACAAGCCGACTTCGAAAGAATGAACAAAAGTTCCGTGGGACTGGGCCTGAAAAACATACAAAGCAGAATGAAAGTACTGGATGGCAGCGTACTTTTTGAAAAAGATGCATCGCAGACTTTCTACAAAGTCACCCTGGAAATGCCCCTTTCAGATACTACCGCCTGATCACCTATCTTTGTAATGGAACACTGAAAAAGCAAACCATTGCACAATGAATATCATAAAGGTTGGAATAGCCGATGATCATAAAATCTTTCGCAAAGGAGTAATTCTTTCCTTAAGGCAATACACCAACATTTCCTTCATATTTGAAGCCGAAAACGGAGATGAACTGCTCAATAGACTGAGTGAAGAGCAACCCGATGTTGTGCTGATGGACCTTCGCATGCCAGGCAAAGATGGAATCGAAGCAACCAAAGAGGTCAGCAAACGCTATCCAGATGTAAAAGTCCTTATCCTTACCATGTTTGAGGACGAAAGATTTGTTTCTCATCTCATGGAAAATGGCGCCAACGGCTACCTTCTCAAAAATGCAGATCCAGCAGAAATCAAAAAAGCCATCATGGAAGTGATGGTGAAAGGATATTACCTCAACAATTTCGTCAACAGGGTTTTGCTCAGGAAATCAAATACAAGAAACAAGGCCATCCCATCCTTAAACAGCGAAATTGTCATGTCTGACAAGGAAAAAGAAGTGGTAAGGCTACTCTGCATGGAGTTCACCGCCGCAGAAATTGCACAAAAAATGGAAATATCCCCAAGAACGGTTGAATCGATCAAAGATAGGCTGATGGAGCGTTTTGGGCTCAAAAATACCGCCGGATTAGTATTTTTTGCAGTAAAAAACAACATGATTGACTGACGATTTCCAATCGAAATGTCAAAATTATCCTCTTTCTAAAGCAACCTTCCTTTTTACGTTAACTTTGTAAAAAAAGATGAGCAGGCACGGTAAAGTTCTTGTGGCAATGAGTGGTGGTATCGATAGCACCGTTGTGGCGTTGATGCTGCATGAACAAGGCTATGAGGTGATTGGCATCACCATGAAAACCTGGGACTACGCCAGTTCAGGTGGAAGTAAAAAAGAAACCGGTTGCTGCAACCTAGATTCATTCAACGATGCCCGCGCTGCTGCTGTTCACCATGGTTTCCCCCATTATATACTTGATATCCGCGAAGAGTTTGGTGGTTTTGTGGTTGAAAATTTTGTTGATGAATACCTGGCGGGCAGAACGCCCAATCCTTGTGTGATGTGCAATACCCACATCAAATGGCGTGCATTGCTGAAAAGGGCCAATGCCATGGATTGTGAGTTTATTGCCACTGGCCACTATGCCAAGGTAAGGGAAGAAAACGGCAGACACTTGATCAGCAAAGGGATTGATGAAACCAAAGACCAAAGCTATGTGTTATGGGGGCTTCAGCAAGATTTGCTGGGAAGAACCTTGCTGCCACTCGGAGGATATAGGAAAACAGCCATAAGACAGATGGCACACGATTTTGGTTACCCTGAGCTTGCCAAAAAAAGTGAAAGCTATGAAATATGCTTTGTGCCAGACAATGATTACCGTGGATTCCTTAAACGCAATGTAGAGGGATTAGAAGAAAAGATGAAGGGCGGAACCTTTGTTGACAAACATGGTAAGATCCTTGGCCTGCACAAGGGCTACCCCTTTTACACGATCGGGCAAAGAAAGGGGCTGGATATAGCATTGGGGAAACCTGCTTTTGTAACAGCAATTGATCCCAACACCAATACCGTGGTGCTGGGAGACGAGGAAGACCTCTTGAAAAAAGACATGCATGTTGCCAAAATGAATTACATCAAGTACGCTGGCATTGATGATGGGATGGAAGCAACCATAAGAATTCGCTACAAAGACATGGGAAGTGCAGGCACCTTGTATAATAATGATACCGGTATTCGCGTTTCATTCTATGAAAATGCCAAAGGTATTGCGCCGGGCCAATCTGCAGTTTTCTATGAAGGAGATGATGTGATTGGCGGCGGTATCATCCAAAGAACTGAGCAATAATGCTGAACAGCAAACGAATAATTTATTTTTTCTTCATCTTACTGGTAATGTCGTGCGAGAAAGAGTCCGTTTCCTTCAAAACGGAAAGAATCAAGGACTATTATCCCCTAAAAGTGGGGAAATACATCAGCTATAGATTGGATTCCACCGTTTACCTTAACCTTGGCACAAAAAAAGAGGTTCACTCCTACCTCATCCAGGACAAGATTGATTCAATCATCACAGATAACCTGGGAAGGCCATCTTATAAAATAAAGAGAACCATCAGAAGCACTACGGATACCACAAAATGGAAAGACCTGATGTCTTATCTAGTCACCTTTGACAGCACCAGGCTTGAACTCGTACAAGACAACCAGCGTTATTTGAAAATGGTTGAACCCATTTCCAACGGATTCAGTTGGAAAGGCAATTCCTATATCAATACAGCCGGTATCCCTTCCATTCAGTACCTCGCAGACTGGAAGTATACCTACGAGAATGTAAGGCGTCCCTTCACTGTGAATGGAATCTCATACACAGAAACAGTAATGGTTAACCAAAGAAATGATACATCCGGTAATGCTGCTGACAAGAAATTCTATTTTGAAATCAACTATTCTAAAGAAGTCTATTCAAAAAGTATAGGGCTGATATTCAAGGATTTCCTACATGAGGCATGGCAGCCACCCAATGCGAGTTCGCCAGGAGGATACTATGAATCCAACAGCTATGGCATCAGGCTGACCATCATTGGTCATAATTTTTAATCGATGATGAGAGCTATCATACTTGCTATTTTGTTGCAAGGAATATTTACCATTGGCCATGCACAATTCACGAGGCATATCATTGAATTGACAGATAAAAAAGGGACCATCCACACATTATCCAATCCACAAACATTTCTTTCTCCAGAGACCATTTCGAGAAGAAAACAATTCAATATCGCCATCGACAGCACGGATCTTCCCGTTTCTAAAGTATACCTTGATAGCATAGCAAAGGCTGGAAAAGTAGAAATCATCAACAGTTCAAAATGGTTAAACCAGGTCCTCATCAAAACCTCCGACCAGTCTGCACTGAACAAGATATCCCAATTCCCATTCGTCAAAAAAAGATTCCCGATAGCCAGCCGACCCAGTACAATCAATCAAGAGAAGTTCATTGAGACAGTCACAGAAACCAATGTCTCACAAACAATAGCAGCAACAAAGGCCACCACACTCAACTACGGCAACAGCATCAAACAGGTCAACATCCATGAAGGTGAGTTCCTTCACAACAAAGGGTTTCAGGGGAATGGAATAAAAATTGCCGTACTGGATGCAGGATTTTTCAAATACCAAAACATTGCTGCATTCGATAGCCTCAAGATCAATGGACAACTAAAAATGACCTGGGATTTTATAGACAACAATGCCTCCGTAAATGAAGACGATGCTCACGGCATGCAATGCCTTTCCATCCTTGCGGCGAATCTACCAGGTACATTTGTGGGAACCGCTCCTGCATCATCCTATTATCTTTTTCGCACTGAAGATGCAGCTTCAGAATTTCCTGTTGAAGAACAAAATTGGCTGGCCGCAGCAGAGAAAGCAGACAGCATAGGGGTTCAGATGATCAGCTCATCGCTGGGATACAATACATTTGATGATGCCAGTTTCAATTATACGTATGCAGACATGAATGGCAAAAAAACAATGATCACCAGGGGCGCCACAATGGCAAGCAACAAAGGGATGATTGTCATGAACAGTGCCGGCAACTCAGGATCTACTGCCTGGAAATACCTCATAGCGCCTGCAGATGCTGTCGACGTTTTGGCCGTTGGAGCTGTAAACAACCTCAAACAAGTTGCCCCATTTTCAAGTTTTGGTCCTTCTTCAGACAACAGGGTCAAACCCGACATCGCATCTGTGGGTTGGAATACTTTCCTGATCAGCACCAATGGAACAGTGGCCCAGGGAAATGGAACGTCATTCTCTAATCCCAATATTGCTGGACTGGTTGCTTGCCTGTGGCAGGCATTCCCTGAATTTTCCAACAAGGAAATCATTGATGCAGTAAGAAAAAGTGGAGACCGGTACAGCAACCCTGATGCCCGCACGGGATATGGCATCCCGAACATGCGGTTGGCATATGAGATGCTTGATAAAGAAAGAAAAATAAGAAAAGCAAAGGCCATCCTCAAGGCTGATCGGCTCAGGATTTATCCCAACCCGATGACAGACCAATTCACCATTGTTTACAATGGAAAAAGCAATGGCAAACTATCGGCTCAATTGCTGTCTATGGAAGGGAAATTAATCAGAACCCTATCTTATGATGTATTGGAAAATGAATACTATTTTTTCAATGTGAATGGACTGGGCGCACTGCCATCCGGTCAATATATATTGAGTTACCAGGACGGCGTTGGTGCAGGCACACTGAGGATCATGAAGTAAACAGTGCAGCAAACAAATGATCTCCACCTTCATTGATTCCAGAAATCATCTCCTTTCTCACCAAGGTAAGACCAAGGGATTGTTGAATGTAATCAACTACCTCATCATTTTCTTCCTTGAAAACAGAACAGGTAATATAGAGCAAATGCCCGCCAGGCTTCAATTGTGCAGGAAGCCTTGATACGATACTCTTTTGCATGAACTGGTATTCGCTGATCATGGTTTCATCAAAGGAACGCAACAACTCCGGGGTTCTACCCCACGTACCTGAGCCACTGCAGGGAACATCAGCAACAATCAGATCAACACCGCCATCAGGAAGATTAGACTTGGCAACCTGGGTTGACATGGGATGTTGCAGGTCTGTACAAAATAGTTTTTGGGCTGCAATACCAGCAAGCTTGAAACGGCGTTGCAATTCCTCCAATATTTCTTCGCGAATGTCTGAAACATAAAGCCCTACTTTCTTGTAGCGGTCTGCCAGCATGATGGATTTCCCACCGCTGCCTGCACAGGCATCCCAAATGCTGGTAGGCTGAGCAGGCAAATCAGCCAGCAGGTTGATTGTTTTTTGGGAACTGATGTCTTGTACGACAGCGTCAACATCAAGATCAATCAGTTTCTCAACATCAACATTGGCATCGATCCTTATGGCTATATCGCCAACCAACTTTGCAGGGATGGATGCTGCTTTCAGTGCAGCAAGCACCTTCTCTCTTTTGAGTGGTCTAACGCGAAGAAAAAAAGAGGGTTTCCTGAGATGATGCAACGCAAAATCATGTTGGTCAATATCTGTTGAAATGGAGGCATGACAGGGAAAAAGTTCACCCAGCTGGAATCCACTGAATTGGGATTTGATGATATCAATTTTAACATCGATGGTCTCTCCTATTGAATCAACCAAACCGGGATTGGCGTATGCCAGGTAACCTCCATCATGATCATGGGTAAGAAAATAGCCCATCACCATTTGCTCACTGAGGCTGTATGTACTGGCAGCATTGCCAATACGGAAAAAAGCAAAGCATAGGTCTGCAATGATCTTTCGATCACGCGAACCATACTTCTTATGTTGCTTGAAGAATTTCTTCAGGTATATGGGAAAAGACTCCTTGAATGAAAAAGATCCGAGGATTGATGAGGCAGTACTTTGATATGAATGGTAATATGCACTCATCGTAATATTTTAAGGGGTTCAGGATCTGATCATAGCTCCAAAAGGGTCTTGACAGGATCCTTTCCGAACAGCAACAACTCTGGATTTTCAAGCAATTCCTTCACCTTTACAAGGAAGCCTACACTTTCTTTTCCATCGATGATGCGGTGATCATAACTCAAGGCCAGGTACATCATCGGCCTTGCAACAATCTGACCCTTGATGACCACTGCACGTTCTTCTATCTTGTGCATGCCAAGGATGGCAGACTGTGGAATATTGATGATTGGAGTACTGAGCAAAGATCCAAACACACCACCATTGGTGATGGTGAAAGTACCGCCCTGCATTTCCTCTAAAGTGAGCTTGTTATCTCTTGCCTTGGTGGCCAATTCCACTACCTTCTTTTCAATATCAGCCATGGAC
>JAJTFY010000078.1 GCA_021299175.1 Chitinophagaceae bacterium | reverse complement strand
AACGGTAGGATACAAAGAACTCTTCGATTTTTTTGAGGGCAAATATTCAAGGGAAGAGGCGATCGAAAAAATCAAACAGCATACCAGAAATTATGCGAAGAGACAAATCACCTGGTTTAGCAAATTAGACATCAGTTGAGATGAACAACATGATTAAATACTGATCAATTCCCAGTGAAACCGAGTTGCTTGCCCTGCTCCATCATCATGGCAAAGGCTGCTTCATAACTGTTTTCAATCAGTCCGTCGAGAATGGCTTCTCTGATGGCCGTCTTGATAAAGCCCACTTCCTTGCAAGGTTGTAGATTAAACGTTTGCATGATGAGCTCACCGGTAATAGGCGGCTGCCAATTTCTTACCTTGTCCTTTTCTTCCACTTCCCTCAACCGCAGGCGAACCATCTCAAAATTGTTGCGGAACCTTTTCACTTTTGCTTCATTCTTGGAAGTGATGTCTGCATCACAAAGGGTCATCAAATCTTCCAGATCATCACCAGCATCAAACAGAAGGCGGCGAATGGCAGAGTCTGTGATATTGTCTTTTGTAAGGCTGATGGGCCTCAGATGAAGCTCTACCAATTTTCGAACATACCGCATGTTCTCTTGCATGGGCAGTTTCAACTTCGTGAAAACCTTTGGCACCATTCTCCCTCCTACCACTTCATGTCCATGGAAAGTCCAGCCGATGCCGTCTTCAAACCTTTTGGTGGCGGGTTTTGCGATATCATGCAACAATGCAGCCCAGCGCAACCAAAGGTTATGGGTATTGGCTGCAACATTGTCAATCACCTGCAGGGTATGGTAAAAATTATCCTTGTGCCCTTTGCCATCGATATATTCCGCACCGGCGAGGTCAACCATCTGAGGAAAAATGATTTTCAACAACCCTGTCTTGTACAAAAGATCCAATCCAAGAGATGGTTTTCGCGAAAGCAGGATCTTGTTAAACTCATCGGTAATCCTTTCTTGTGAAATGATGGAAATCCTGTGCGCTGCATCTGAAATACCCAACAAGGTATTGGACTCAATGGTAAAACCCAGTTGGGAGGCAAACCGAATGGCCCTGAGCATTCTCAAAGGATCATCGCTGAATGTTTTTTCCGGAGCAAGTGGCGTTCTGATGATCCCCTTTTCAAGGTCTTCGATACCGTTGAATGGATCGATCACTGAAATAGCATGAGGATCGATGCCTGAATGTGGTGCTATATGGTGTAGGGTTTGACCATTTTCTCCTGGCAGATAGTTCATAACCGAAAAGGCCAATGCATTGATGGTAAAATCCCTTCTTTCCTGGTCATCCTGAAGCGTTCCTTGCTCTACAATGGGATTCCTTGATTCCTGTTGATAGCTCTCCTTTCTTGCCCCCACAAACTCTACATCGTATCCTTTGACGTTAAAATGGGCAGTGCCAAAGTTCTTGAACCAGGATACCTTGGGCTGTGGAACAAACAATGCACTGACAGCATTCGCCAATGCGATGGCATCACCCAGGCAAACAACATCAATGTCTTTACAAGGACGACCAAGCAATTTATCGCGCACAAAGCCACCGACAACAAAGGCTTCCAGACCAAGGGATGAAGCAGATGCCGCAATTTTTGATACGATGATGGCTTCCTGACGCTCTAAAGAAAAATGCATATTGGCAAAGTTAACAAAATTGAAAGGGTTCAAACTTGCATTTGACCATTTCGGCCTATATATTCGCAGCAGTCTTTGTTCAATTTCCTCCTAAAAACCATCATCCACTCCAATTTCTACTGAAGAGCCGTATCATCAGATTTTCGTAAAAACGAATCAGCATCATGATCACGACTCCATCCATACGTCTCAGAACAATATTCCGTTTATTCATCTGCCATATTACAGTCATCGTTATCACCATGCCTGGCTCACACCTGATTGCAGCAGTCTACAATGATGTCCTGCTTCCAACCAAGCATTTTTCAAGCCCAGGATCAATGATCCCTTCTAAAAATGAAGCACCAAAGGCCATGTTCAGTATCAAAGAGAAATCATCTCAGTTTAGCGATGCTGCAGTTGAAGCCGAATCAAGAATCAGGGACTTTTTTATGGATGATGAATACCAACATGCATTGTTTGCACATTTTAACGGCAACCGCAAGCAACCTACTGCGGCCTGGATCAAGAAGGCTGCACAACTGAAAGCTCTTGTTGTAGACAAAAAATTCAACCTAACGATTCAGTTGATACCATCATCAGAAATGGATTTCATGATGTCTGCTTTCATCGGCAGAGGAAAAAATGGTCAATCCCTTGCCTTGATCAACCGCAACTGGATTGAATATGGCATCACCCATGAGGCCTTCACCCGACTCATCATTGAACAGAGTGCTTTTGCCTTTGATCAATTCCTGAATGCAGAAAATGATACAAAAGGCAACGAGGGCAAATCGTTTGCCAATGACCTCAGCAGTATTTATGAGGACGCTTCGGATACTATTGCACCAGGTTATATTACACTTGGTGGTAAGAGGGTTTTGGTTGAATTTTAATGCTGTTTAAGGGGTTGAGGAGGTTGAAGGGGTTGAAGGAAATTCTTAAACCTCTTCAACAGGCCAAAGGCCGACTTAAACCCCTTCAACGCGTTTCGCTACTTCAACAGGCCACAGGCCGACTTAAACCCCTTCAACTTCTTAAACCCTAAACGGCTACGTTAAAATCCCTCAACGCATCATTCAAGCTTGTTTTAAGATCTGTGCTTGGCTTGCGTTGGCCAATGATCAGCGCACATCCCACCTGATAATTGCCTGCAGGAAATTCTTTTGTATAGCTTCCAGGAATCACCACTGAACGGGCAGGAACACGGCCCTTGTATTCAATCGGTTCTGGGCCGCTTACATCAATGATTTTGGTTGATTTGGTCAATACCACGTTGGCGCCAAGCACTGCCTCTTTCTCAACAGTCACACCTTCCACCACAATACAACGGCTCCCTACAAAGCAACCATCCTCAATGATCACAGGATTGGCCTGAAGCGGCTCAAGCACGCCGCCGATGCCAACACCGCCACTCAGGTGTACGCCCTTGCCTATTTGTGCGCAACTGCCCACGGTGGCCCAGGTGTCCACCATGGTTCCTTCGTCAACATAAGCACCTATGTTCACATAAGAAGGCATCAAGACCACGTTCTTGGCAAGATAAGCCCCGTAGCGGGCCACGGCATGTGGAACAGCCCTTACACCCAAAGATTTGTAATCCTTTTTCAAGAGCATTTTATCATAAAACTCAAATGGAGCCAGTTCCCAGGTTTGCATTTGCTGGATTCCAAAATACATCAGAATGGCTTGCTTTACCCACTCATTCACCTGCCAGTCATCACCAATCTTTTCTGCGACACGAAGCCTGCCCTTGTCAACCTCTTCGATCACAGCCCTGACAGCATCAGCATATCCAGCATTTTTCAACAATTCACGATCGTTCCAGGCAGCAAGTATTGATTCTTTAAGTTCCATATATGTATTTTTGGCAAAAGTAATAAAATGATTTCTACTGCAGTCATCAGCCATGGAATCTCTGCCAGGACTTTTCATATACCGTTCATCACCACCAATCCTGGTTACTCTTTGGATATGATCATGGAAAGGACAGGAAATACTGCAAAAGAAAAATACCCTGACATAAAAATTGCCAGGACCATCGAGGAGGTTTTGAACGACCCAGCCATTGAGCTGGTAGTCATTTGTAGCCCCAACGAAACCCATTTCCCCTTTGCCAAGGCTGCGCTACTGGCAGGGAAACATGTAATTGTAGAAAAACCATTTACCAATACCTCAGCAGAGGCAAAAGAACTTATTGAACTGTCTGCTTCAACTGGGAAGGTCTGCTCTGTTTACCAAAACCGTCGGTACGTGACTGATTTTCTGACCATGAAAAAAATCATTGATGATGGTCTCCTGGGTGAAACAAGGGAATTCTTTGCGCATTACGACAGGTATCGGCCAGACCCCAGAACATACGGACTTTGGAGAGAGCAGGAACTACCAGGAAGCGGCATTTTTTTTGACCTTGGGCCGCATTTGATTGACCAGGCCCTGATGCTGTTTGGCATGCCAACTTGCATCACTGCTGACATCAGGAAAATGAAACCCTATTCGAAGGTGGATGACTATTTTGATGTGAAACTTGAATATGATAACCTGATTGTCACACTGCATGCCAGCATGCTCGTACGTGAAATGGGACCTCGGTACATGATCCATGGAACCAAAGGTTCTTACATCAAATACGGTGAAGACCCACAGGAAGAAATGCTCAAGGCTGGCGCAAAACCCATTGGACCAGATTGGGGAAAAGAAGATTCATCTATTCATGGACTGATCCATACTGAAGTGGATGGTGAAATCATCCGCAGACCCTACCCTTCACTACAGGCCAGCTACGGCGACTACTATAAAAATCTGTACAATACCATAAAAAATGGCGCCCCTTTGAAAGAGACGCCATTGGATGGTTATAATATTATTCGATTGATTGAACTGGCTTTTCAAAGCAGTGAAGAAAAAAGAACCATTACTTGTTCATAGCCTCAACTGCCTGTCTGACCCCTAATGCAGTGTGTAAATCAAATTTTGAAGACAAACTTGGATTCCCAAGTGCTTCTAAAACATCTTTGTCCTTGAGTTTGATTTTGTTCAATTCAGCTGTAGACCTGTTGTAAATATAATAGTCATAATACTGCTCAAACAGCTTGATGTCTTTTGAATACATTTCAGCGGGATCCGCCACAAGCCTGATGCGGTATTGCCTCAGAAAAGCAAATTTAGAACCATCAGAGATGACATTCAAAAAGCCCTTGAGATTTACCTTGGGCAGGTTAACTGCATTGATAAAATTTAGTTTTTCGCCGCCAAAATTTTCGGATAATTGAATGAAAAAAGTAGAAACTTCTCCATCAGGGGCTACGAATTTTTTGTCGAGGTCCATCCCAACTTTTTGATCGTAGATATCATAGAGGAGCTTTTTATCTACAGTTACAACACCTGTTTTCATGGTAATATCGCCATTGAATGACTCTCCCAACAAGAATGGACTTCCCTTTACCCTGTATTGACTCACACGGATATAATCGTGGGTCCATTTTTCTATGACATGTTTGTTAAAGTTCCCTACAGGATCAGGTTGAGCCTGTGAAATCAATGAACCAAGAACGGCAAATAAAACTAGAAGTTGTTTCATGTATATAAATTAAAAGCCGCTTCAAATATACTGAAGCGGCTTTTATATGCAATGTTAATGTTAGTAATGAAAACTATCGTGGACCTTTATACTTTAATACAACAGTATACTCTCTGGTTGAAGAAGCCGGGTTCCACCTGAAATTCAACGTAAACGTCTTTGTGGCAGGAACATAGTTATTTACTTTTCCAGCCCAATTGGTAAGGGTGGCATTTCCAGCACAAGACCAGGTGACCAGGTTTGTTGCAGCATTTACTGACATACGCAATCCATCAATACCTCCGATACCACCATTACCTGACCATCTAAATGACCCAGTACCACTGGCGGGTATGTCTAACTCATTTACGCCTGATGTAATCAAGTGGACATCTGAATTTCCAGCCAATGACCCACTGAGTGCATCATTTGCAGGAACACCTGGAGAGTTGTAACGGGTTACCAAGCCTGATACAATTGAATAAATACCATCCCACTGGTTCTTCAACGCAATCTTATAGACCACAGTCTTCAAGTTTTTAGAGATAGCAACGCCAGACTTGCTCACTGAAGTGATGGTGAATGCCAGACCGTAGTTTTTGGTTGGGTCAAGCGTGCCGGTATTGATCTGACAGGTAAAATTGGGAGAAACCCTTGTTCCCTGTTTGATAACAACAGTTGGATTAGGAGAAGTGAATGTCAAAACACTTGCTGGAAGAAGGGTTAAGCCAAGACCAGAAGCAGTTACTGCAGCATCGTCTTTTGTAAATGTTACAGTGATGTCTTCAGGAGCCTTGTCTACATTCTCATAGTTCACTGAAAAAAGTTCCAGTGGCTGGTTGCCCGATTTTGAATCTATTGAGATGGAGAAAGGGCTGCTTGAGGCCGCTGGCACCGCTACAAACGTGCCACCTGCAAAACCACCCATTCCATATGTCCCGTTTTCAAAACCTTCGTCTTTTAGGCAAGATGAAAGGCTGAGCATTGTGAAAGCGATCAGCGTGGGAATCTTGAATTTTGAAAAAATATTGTTCATGTCTTTACTTTTTGTGTGTGAATACTTCGAAGTTATTTATGCCAGAAAACTTTAGAAGTGAACTGACTGATTGTTCCTTCGGCTTTAACATTTTCGGCATTGTAGTTATACTCCGAAGTTGGATAAAGCAACCTCGAGGGGATTTGGTTTGTTCCTCTTTCAGGAGCTATAGACAGTGCAGGAGACACTACTTTCAACCTGCGAACATCGTTCCAAGTTTCAAGGATTCCAATTCCGTTCAAAGCAAGGTATTTCTGCCAGGCTATTACAGCAATCTGATTAGCCAAAGTTCCAGTAGCAGGCCATGCAATTTCTGCGTTGGTTTTGCGCAGGTAGGCATCAGCTGCCGTTGCGGCATTGGGTATTCCCAACCAGCTGAAAGATTCCCTTACTGCAAGGTTATATGCTGTTTGAGCGTTTCCGCTGATCCAACCCCTGGCAGTTGCTTCTGCAACATAAAATGCTGCCTCAACAGAAGTCATTACCCACATTGGCATGGTAAATGACTTGCCTATGCCATATCCTACTCCAGATGTATTGTCAGAAGAATTGGCTATCAAAGGATCAGAACCATAAATTGTTCCTTTTAAGGCACCTCCTGCTTTGGGCGCACGATAGACATAAGATACCCTTGGATCAGCAAGTGTATTCATCAGACTGAGGGTAAAATTATTTGCCCTGTTGTAGTTATCATTTTCATTGCCATTGATGGCATTGAACATTTTTGAACTATAGAAAGGGTTTGGCTTGTCAGCAACATAGCCAGGTTGAACTTCTGCACTCAAACCACCCCCAAGGTAGCCGGATCCTTCTGTATTGATCTTCGCGATTTCAGCAGCAGGACTGAAAGTGCTTGTACCCGTGGTGTGAATAAGCATCTTCAGTTTGACGGTATTGACAAATTTTGCCCATTTAACCTTGTCTCCAGCAAACATGATATCCCTTTTGAGGATGTTGGTGTTCTTGTTGACATCAGCTGCTTTGATCAAAGCCAAACCAGCATCCAACTGAGCAAACAAGGCCTTGTACACATCTTCACCCTTGTCATAGGTTGGTCGGATGTTACCAGTAAGATCAAAAGCCTTTGAATAAGGAACATTGTTGTAGAGATCCACCAAATTGATCATTTCGTAGGCTCCAAGGACTTTGGCAATTCCCTCATAATATGTCCAACCCAACTCCTTGGATTTTTTCTCAATTGCTCTGTATTGACCTACGGTGTAGTATACACCTTC
>JAJTFY010000077.1 GCA_021299175.1 Chitinophagaceae bacterium | reverse complement strand
CCATTGTCAACCACTTGCAAAACAGCCTTTCCGGCATCTTCCACAATCAACCTGATCTCTGTAGCACCAGCATCTACTGCATTCTCCAGCAATTCCTTTACTGCACTTCCCGGACGCTGGATGACCTCGCCAGCAGCAATCTGGTTTGCAATGTGGGATGGGAGAAGGTTGATGAGGTTGGGCATGGGGTTGAAGGGATGAGGGGTAAGGGGTGAGGGATGAGGGTTGGGATCTATTGGATTATTTCATTGGTTTTCATTTGTCGCTTGATTCAGAAATAATAACTTACAGTCCTTAACATGTAGCAAAAGCTTTTGAGGCTTAACACCAACAATAGACATAAAGTTTCAACGCACAAAGTTACTAAAAGACATACGTATGAGAAGTAGAATTTCCCTTGTTTCACTGCTGTTTTTGTTTTTTTCACTGGTTTCAAAAGGCCAAAACGCTTCAGCATGGGCAGATAGTGTCATGAAAACATTGTCTCCCGATGAAAAAATAGCCCAATTGATCATGGTGAGGCTGTCATCCATAGACAGCAAAACCAGGACGGTTACTTTCTACGACTCAACAGTGGAAAGGGATATCAGAAAATTGGTATATCGCTATGGCAGCTGGGTGGCAGAGCAATGCAAACAATTGGGCATCCAGGTGAATTTTGCCCCAGTGGTGGACGTAAACAACAATCCGAATAATCCTGTCATCAACGACCGTTCTTTTGGCGAGAACAAATACAAGGTGGCATCCATGGGCATTCAATACATGCTGGGCATGCGCGACAAGGGCGTCATGGGTTCTGCCAAACATTTTCCAGGACATGGGGATGTTGATGTAGACTCCCACTTGGCCATGCCTGTGATCAGCAAATCAAAGGAACAACTGGATAGCCTGGAGCTCTACCCTTTTCAAAAAATATTTGACGCAGGGATAGGCAGTGCCATGATTGGACATCTTTTCATTCCTGCCTTAGACAGCAATACCAACAGGGTTGCATCTGTCTCCAGAAAAAGTGTTACAAAACTCTTGAAAGAAGAAATGGGCTTCAAGGGCATCACCTTTACTGATGCATTGGAAATGAAAGGAGTTGCCAATGCCTTTCCAGACTATGCCTCCAGTGTTGAATCGTTGATAGCTGGGAATGACATCCTTTGTCTGCCTGGCGATGTTGAAAAAACAATTTCAAAGGTCAAGGGGGCCATCGCCGAAGGCGTGCTTGATTGGTCGCAAATTGATGAACATGTGAGAAAAGTATTGCAGGCAAAATACCAGACAGGATTGGCCAGCTGGAAACCTCTTCCCCTGGAAGGGCTCGCCGCGCGGCTGAACGAAAAAACAGATGAGTTAAAAAAAGAGATCGCAGAGAAAGCCATCACACTGGCAAAACTGGGTGACAAAACAGCATTTCCTTTGCTTGCTGGAAAAACAACATTAGCCACCATACCTGAAACAGAAAGTATCAACAAAACAGGACAATCATTCGGCAATTATGCACTTGTAGAAATCGGCAGAAACAGGAATACAGCCTTTGCTGCTGCGATGAGAAAGAACTATAATGCTGATGTTTTCATGTTTGATAATTCAAAGACAGCCTCTGCTGCAGACAGCCTGATGGAAGTCCTCAAAGACTATGACAAAATCATTGTTGCACTGCATGAATTGCCAAGATTTCCAGCCAATAATTTTGGGATCAGCAACGAAGTGATCCGTTTGGTCAACACCATCAACACATCATCATCAAGC
The DNA here is from genome assembly GCA_021299175.1 of Chitinophagaceae bacterium. Taxonomy (GTDB): domain Bacteria; phylum Bacteroidota; class Bacteroidia; order Chitinophagales; family Chitinophagaceae; genus Pollutibacter. Next base: position 9,608 of record JAJTFY010000077.1, on the reverse strand, counting down.
TCCCTTTTCATTTTTGGAAATCCTTATGCGGCAAAAAGTTTTTGCGATGCAAAAAATATCATGATCTGTTATGAAGATGATGCCATCGTTCATGAGGCTGCAGCAAAGATGCTCAGTGGTGCACTGCCAACAGAAGGTTCCTTACCTGTCAGCGTTTGCGCTTCCCTTCCAGCAGGAACTGGAATCAATCTGCCTGCAATTGCAGGCCCTGTCAAAAAAACATCTGTAGACAACAATAAAATGGCAAGCGTTGATTCCATCATCCAGGATGCCATTCGCCAGAAAGCCGCTCCTGGCATGGCTTTGCTGGTCATCAAAGATGGTAAAATCATTGAGCAGAAAACCTATGGCAACATGAGCTATGATGCTCCTGAAAAAGTAACACAGGAGTCGGTATATGACATGGCTTCTGTAACCAAGATTTGTGCCACTACCCTTTCCATCATGAAGTTGTATGATGAAAAAAAGATCAGACTGGATGGAACCCTTGGTGACTATATTCCCTGGGTAAGGGGATCGAACAAGGCCAATATTACGTTGAGAGAAGTATTGTTGCACCAGGCAGGGCTGAAGGCATGGATTCCTTTTTACAAGGAGATTTCAGACAGTGTTACCATGAAGGCAAAGCCAGGTTATTTCAGTAAAGTCAACAATGCACAATACAATGTAAAGGTTGATGACTCGTTGTTCATGAGAACGGATTGGAGGGATACCATGATCAGCAGGATCCTCACTTCATCTGTGGACAAAAAGAAGCCTTATATATACAGCGACAATGATTTTATTTTTCTGGGAGAAGTGGTGAAGGCAGTTAGCGGGCAATCCTTGGACCAATATGCATGGAATAATTTCTACCGTCCACTGGGCTTCAGGAGTACTGGATTCAACCCTACTGCATACATGAAAAAAGCAACCATTGCACCAACCGAGCAAGATCCTTATTTCAGGGAAAGGTTGGTCAGGGGCTATGTGCACGACCCAGGCGCAGCCATGTTTGGCGGAGTATCTGGCCATGCCGGTCTTTTCAGCAATGCCTATGAAATCGCAGTGTTGATGGAGATCATCATGAACAAAGGCGTGATCAATGAAAAAAGATTTTTCTCTACAGCCACCATCGATCTGTTCAATTCCTACCAGAGCGATATCAGCAGGCGCGGACTTGGATTTGACAAACCAGAAAAAGACAATGCAACCAGAAAAACACCCTATCCGGCATTGAACATCTCTTCAAAAACATTTGGTCATACAGGATTCACTGGAACCTGTGCTTGGGCTGATCCAGAAAAAGGACTTGTATTTGTTTTGTTGGCGAATCGTGTTCATCCAACAGCAAAAAATACATTCGGGGATTTGAACGTGAGGGGGAAGGTGATGGAAGAGCTGTGGAAATGAGTTGAAGGGGTTGAAGCAGTTGAAGAGGTTGAAGTATATCTTAAACCGCTTAAAACCCCTTCAACCTCTTCAACTTTTCTAAAGCATATTGAGTTGAGTCCTGACAACCACCTTGGCAGCAACCCAAGCCTTTTGGTAATTGGGGATGCGGATGCGCTCTTCCATGATGCGCTGCGGCTTGACGGCCTTGATTTTTTTGAACAGGCTGAGGTAATATTTGTAAGCCAGGTAAACGCCAAAACGCGCTGTCAGTGGCAGTCTCAGGATTCCTTCGTAAGCCATACGAAAATCATTTTCGATATCGCCCTCAATGGATTCCTTCATTTCATGTGTAAATGAATTGAAATCAACACCAGGAAAATATACCCTGTTCAGTTGTTGATAATCCGCTTTTACATCCCTTAAAAAATTGACTTTCTGAAAGGCAGCACCCAATGATTGTGCAGAGGGTTTCAATTTCTCATATTCATTCTTGTTTCCGTCACAGAAAACATAAAGACACATCAAACCAACCACTTCTGCACTTCCATAAATGTATTCTGAATAACCAAGTACATCATATTTGGCCTTGTTGAGGTCAAATTCCATGCTCTTGAAAAAAGCCTCAACAAGGGCCAGGTCAATATTGTAACGATTAACGGTCAACTGAAAACTTTGGAGGATGGGATTCAGGCTGATGCCTTTTTCAATGGCCTCGTAGGCATCCTTTTTAAAATCGGCAAGCAAGGTTTCCTTGTCGAAGGCATGAAAGGTGTCCACAATTTCATCCGCAAAGCGCACAAATCCATAAATATCATAGATAGGTCCCTGAATATCACCATGCAACAGTTTAATGGCACTGCTGAATGAGGTGCTGTAGCGTTGAGTAGTGATGCGACTGCACTCGTGGGCAACATTATGAAAGATTCCTATCATGAGTGAATTACTAAATTATGCAGGTTTTGCCATTCAAGTTAAACAATAACCTTGAAAAACCTCGATTTGTTCAACAGATTGACCGAATAATTTGCGATTATCCGTTATGCTTTTATTATTTACTATTTTCTTTGTCAACCAATTTTGCCACCACTTCACCGCTGATCAGGCTGGGAGGCACGCCAGGACCGGGCACTGTCAGTTGGCCTGTATAGTAGAGATTCTTCACTTTATTGCTCTTACAAGATGGCTTCAGGATGGCCGTCTGCATCAAGGTATTGGCCAAACCATAGGCATTGCCCTTGAACGCATTGTAATCATCCACAAAATCTGTGTATGAATAGGCACGCTTGTAGACGACATGGTTTCTGATGTCCACACCGGTTCTTTGCATCAGGCGTTCACTCAAGAGATTGAAATAATGTTCCCTGATTTTCTCGTCATCCCCATCCAATCCTGCAGCAATGGGTATTAGGAAAAAAAGATTTTCTGAACCCTCGGGCGCCTGTGTTTCATCAGTAACAGAAGTGGCACTCAAATAAAAGAGCGGCGACTTTGGCCAATCAGGTTTGGTATAAATTTCAGCAGCATGTTCATTGAAATCCACGTCGAAGAAAAGGGAATGGTGTGGCAAGTCAGGAATCTTTGTATTGATGCCTACATAATAGATGAGGCATCCTGGTGCCATGACACGTTTTTCCCAGTATTCGTCAGAATAGCTCCTGTACTGCTTTTCAAGCAATTTTGTTTCTATGAAATGGTAGTCTGCACCGCCAATCACTATATCCGCATGGTATTCATCTCCAGCATCCGTAATCACTTTGGTTGCTACTCCGTTTTCAACAGTAATCGATGATACATTTTGATTGAAGTGAAACTCTGCACCTTGCTCAACAGCAAGCTTGTGCATCCCTTCTACAATTTTGTACATGCCGCCACGGGGAAACCAGGTTCCCAACTTTACATCTGCATAATTCATCAGGCTGTACAGTGCAGGTGTATTTTCAGGTAAAGCACCCAGAAAAAGAACAGGGAATTCCATCATCTGCCTGAGCTGTGGGTGCTTGAAATATTTTCCGATATGGGCTTTGATGTTGTTGAATACATCAAGGCGAAACAATCCTGCGATGAGCTCCTTGTCAACAAACTCCAGCAAAGACTGACCAGGTTTAAAAACCAATTTGTTCACGCCTACCCTGTATTTGTAAGCGGCCTCGTCCATGAATGCATCCAACTTTTCACCTGCTCCAGGTTCAAGTTGATCAAACATTTTTTTAAGGGAAGCGTAATCTGCAGGAACATCCATGTGGTTTTGTTCCCAATAAATTCTATAGGAAGGATCCAAACGGATCAGGTCATAATAGTCTGCAACTTTTTTGCCAAAACATCCAAAAAACCGCTCAAAAACATCAGGCATCCAATACCAACTTGGACCCATGTCAAAAGAAAATCCATCCACTTTGAAATGACGGCATCTTCCACCTGGTTGGTCGTGCTTTTCGAGTACTTGTACCTCCCAGCCTGCTTTTGCAAGGAATGAGGCCGCAGAAAGTCCTGCGAAACCACTTCCGATTACGATTGCTTTTTTAGCCACAGCGGAAAGATAGGTTAAAACTTGTTGATTTGGTTTTTCAACAACCTTCTGGCAAAGTGAATACGGCTCTTGATGGTACCCAAAGGCTCCGTGAGCATATCAGCAATTTCATGGTATTTATAGCCTTCAAAGTACAACATGAAAGGCTGTTTGAATATGGTGGGCAGCTCGTGTATGGCTTTGTTGATGTCTTTCATCCTCATGGACGTTTCCGCTCCATTGGGAACAGCTGACTGGTTGTGGTCGAGCAGAAACTCGTTAGGACTGTTGTCAAAAATCGTGTTCTGCTTGGACTTGCGGCGGTAATTGTTGATGAAGATGTTGCGCATGATGGTGTACAACCATGCCTTGATATTGGTACCAACACTGTATTTGTCCTGATTCGACAAAGCACGGAACATGGTCTCCTGAAGCAGGTCCTTGGCAGTCTCCTGGTCTTTTGTAAGTGTAACCGCAAAAGGCCTGAGGTATTCTGAGTTTTGAAGGAGAAGCTGGTTGAATTCCTGTGTTGACATACCGCTTTGTTTAAGTGTTTGTTCTGTGAAATTAAACAAAACAAGCATAGGATGCTTCATTTTTGTTTAATTTTTTTTGGCAATTTATTAAACAAACTTATTGTGCTGATAGTCAATACTTTAGTGCAAGGATTTCTTGAAAAACCTGGGATAAATGGTACAATAATCCACAAAAAAATACAAGCCTCAAAAGAGGCTTGTATCAGAATGTTGAACAAAATATAGTCAATCAGACGAGGTCTGCAATAAAGGATGTTACTTCTTGCAATGAACGTTTGAAATGAATTTCTGCAGGGATTTTGTGCTCATAAGTGGCAGCAAGACGACCAGAGATGATCAATGGGGTTTGACCAAAGCGCTTGAGCGACTGTTGAATGAATTTGTCAAAATTGAATACGCTTGAAACGGATGTCAGGTGGGTATAAATAAAGTCGGGTTGTTTGTGCTTGACAACATACTCCACATCATCCATGGGCACGTTTGCACCGAGATAGTAAACATATAAACCCCGGCTTTTCAGCAAATATTGAATGAACAGAAGCCCCAGCTCATGGTATTCACCTTCTGGCAGAAACAGGAGGCCTGTTTTTTTGAGTGTAAACATCGGAGAGACTGCTTCAGTTCCAACGATGAGTTTTTGCCTGATGATGTTAGATACCAGGTGCTCCTGGGCGGGATTGATGTGGCCGGTAATCCACAAGACGCCAATCCTTTCCATGAAGGGAAAGATGATCTGGTGGATTGTTTTTTCGATGCCTTTTGTACGGATGTGCTCCTCCAGGATGGCTTCGAATCCTTCCAGATCCATGTCGACCATGTTCTGAATCAATCCATTGACAATCCGCTCCTGCTGGGCCTGCACATCGTTGATGCTGAGGATCTTATTTCGAATATCCTCTTCGCTCATCTTGTCAATGTGCGAAATCTTAAAGCCGTATTTGTTGAGCAAGGAGATGTTGAGGATCTTCTTCAGCTCATCATTGTTGTAATACCGGATGTTCGTGTCTGTCCGCTGTGGTCTCAGGAATGTATAGCGCTGTTCCCAAATTCGGATGGTATGGGCCTTGATACCGGTAAGGTTCTCCAGATCTTTGATTGTGAAAGCGTTCATGTGCTAATAACACAGGTTTTCCTGTATTGTTCGCAGCTATTTTCAAAGGGAAAGCCTGTCCATTACCTTTCCAAGCGCAGGTGTCAGTTTCAGGTGCCTTAACGCTTCAAGATGGCGTTCATGGTGAATGTCGGAACCCAGAAGATCAATCATGCCCTTTTCAGCCATCCATCCAGCACATTGCTGCGCAGCAGTACCATAATAACCCGAGAAAGACAATATATTGGATTGGAAAAGACATCCTGCGTCTTTGATTTCTTTCAACTCATCAAGACGCTTGTGGTAATAATTGTATCGTTCAGGATGTGCAAAAACAGGTTGATAACCCTGGATCTGCATTTCGAATATCAACTCGCGCAGGTTTCTGGGGGGTTGGATGAATGAAACCTCAATCAGGACCCAATTGTCCTGGATGCGCAGCAATTCCTGCTTGCTTTCCAACAAGGATTCAAGATTCCCATCCACCAGGTATTCTGCAGCCATCCGCACGTCATTCTGAATGCCGGCTTCATCCATGGCATTTCTCAATACGTTAAAACCTTCGGAGATGCTCTCGGTATTGTTCCTCCACATGTCTTCCATGACATGGGGCGTGGCTGTAAAGGTTTCATATCCCAGGTCAATCATGCCCCTGATGAGCAACAAAGAGGTTTCTGCATCAGGTGAGCCATCATCAATTCCGGGAATGATATGGGAATGTACATCCGTTTTCAGTTGATGAAACGGGAAGGAAGGGAGGGGCTGGAGTTTAAGTGTTGGAAATTTGGTAATCATCATAGACCCGTTTCAGACCTACCTTCAAATTGATTGAATATTTCCATCCAAGTTGTGTGAGTTTGGAAACATCCATCAATTTTCTTGGAGTGCCATCTGGTTTGGTATGGTCGTAGACCAAAGCGCCTTCATACCCCACAATTTCCTTAATCAACATGGCCAGTTCAGTGATCGTAACATCCTCGCCAGTTCCGATGTTGACCAGCCCTTCTTCATTGTAATTTCCCATCAGGTATACACAGGCTGAGGCAAGATCATCAGCATGCAGGAATTCTCGCTTGGGCGTTCCTGTTCCCCAGATGGTTACAGCAGGATCACCATTTTGCTTTGCCTCATGAAACTTCCTGATCAACGTGGGCAATACATGGGCATTTTGTAAGTCATAATTGTCATTGGGGCCGTAGAGATTGGTGGGCATCACTGATATAAAATTGCAACCATACTGCGCACGGTATGCATCACACATTTTGATGCCGGCAATCTTGGCAATGGCATAGGGTTCATTGGTCGGCTCAAGCAAACCGGTCAATAAATATTCTTCCTTCATGGGTTGTGGCGCCAATTTGGGGTAGATGCAAGAGGAGCCTAGAAACATCAATTTTTTAACACCGGTAGCATACGCAGAGTGAATCACATTGCTTTGTATCATCAGGTTTTCATAAAGAAAATCTGCACGGTACATATTGTTGGCCATGATCCCAAAATTCATTGACCGGTTCTTGTACGCGAAGATCCAGTTCTGAGGATGTGCGAACAATTATATTTGTATAGCCTTCACTGATCAGTTTCCTGTGAATGGCAGAACCCACCATTCCTCGATGACCTGCGATGAATATTTTGGAATCCTTTTTCATGTGTTTAAGGAGTTGAGGCGGTTGAAGGGGTTGAGGCGGTTGAAGGGGTTGAGGCGGTTGAAGGGGTTGAAGAAAATACTTAAACCTCTTCAACAGGCCGAAGGCCGACTTCAACCTCTTCAACTCATTCGTGTTGATGGTTTACGTCAAATCCTGACTCCTTCAAGAGTTTCTCCCTTTGGAAAAGCCTCACATCACTGCTCATCATATCCTTCACCAACATGGGCAGGTCGTATTTGGGTTTCCAGCCCAACTTTGTTTTTGATTTGGTTGGATCACCGATCAAGAGATCCACTTCGGTTGGCCGGAAATAAGCAGCATCTACAGCAACCACTTCTTTGCCAATTTCGATGGGGAAATCCGGATTGTTGGAGGCAATAACATATCCTTTTTCATTGACACCTTCTCCCCTGAATTCAATAACAGCACCCACTTCTGCAAATGACATTTTCACAAAATCACGCACTGTGGTGGTAACACCGGTTGCGATCACAAAATCTTCTGGCACATCCTGCTGTAAAATCAACCACATGGCTTCCACATAGTCTTTCGCATGACCCCAATCGCGTTTGGCATCCATGTTTCCCAGGTAAATCTTGTCCTGCATGCCGAGGGCGATTTTTGCCACACCCCGGGTGATTTTTCTTGTTACAAATGTTTCTCCGCGAAGAGGACTTTCGTGGTTGAACAAAATACCATTGACAGCAAACATGCCGTATGCTTCGCGGTAGTTCACCGTGATCCAGTAAGCATACATTTTTGCAACGGCATATGGAGACCTTGGATAAAAAGGCGTTGTTTCTTTCTGTGGCACTTCCTGCACCAAACCATAGAGTTCAGAAGTAGAGGCTTGGTAGACTTTTGTCTTTTTTGTCAATCCAAGCAAACGCACGGCTTCCAGAATGCGGAGGGTACCAATACCATCAGCATTGGCAGTATACTCAGGTGTGTCGAAACTCACTTTTACATGGCTCATTGCAGCCAGGTTATAAATCTCATCCGGTTGTGTTTCCTGGATGATCCTGATGAGATTGGTAGAATCTGTCAGATCGCCATAATGCAGGGTAAGTTTTACGCCTTTTTCATGACGGTCCTGATACAGATGATCGATGCGTGCTGTATTGAAAAGAGAGGAACGCCTTTTGATACCGTGCACGGTGTATCCTTTTTCTAACAAAAGCTCTGTGAGGTACGCCCCATCTTGTCCATTAACGCCTGTAACCAATGCAACTTTACCCATGTGAAATGAATTGTTTTATTTTACGTAACGGCTTCAAAATTAATGTAAAAAGATGAGGCTTTAATCCATTTATCTTCCAGGCCTTGCGATCTTCCATATTGGCCCTGATCCTGTTCTTTACTGATACAGTACTCTTACCCCCCTGCCTCATCCTGATGATGGTTTCAGGGATATATGAGGGATTTATTTCATGTTTCAACAAGAATCGCAACATGAGCTCATAGTCAGCAGCAGAGCGAAGCAGTGTATTGAACATCCCATGGTTTTCGTAGATGGATCGGCGCACAAAAAAGGTAGGATGAGGGGGCATCCAACCATTGTACATGGATGATCGCTTGAATGGTCCTGATTTCCAGGTTCTGAAAATTGTTGAAACGTCTTCCCGCTCTACAAATACAAGATCTGCATAGGTTGCATCAATGGCAGGATCCTTAAAAACATCAGCAACCTTGGCTATTACCTCATTGTCTGCATACAAATCATCCGCATTCAGGATAGCAATGACATCCCCCGAAGCCATGGCCAGCCCCTTGTTCATCGCAAAATAGATGCCTTCATCTGGCTCGGAAATGCTTTTGGCCACATGTGGAAAATCGGCCACAATCTTCATGGTTTGATCTGTCGATCCACCGTCTACAATGATGTGCTCAATATTTTGGTAAGATTGGGAGGCCACCGATTTCAATGTGTCTTCTATTGTTTGGGCCGAGTTGAAGGAGACGGTGATGATGGTGACTGTAAGGGACAAGGGACTAGGGACAGGGGACGAGGGGTGAGATGTAAGGGACGAGGGATGAGATGAAAGGGACGAGGGACTAGGGACAGGGGACGAGGGGTGTGGGGCCGTAGATGGGATTGACTGATTCAAGGGTTAGGGCTTGATGGTTCTTGTTTTGACAAAAGTGGCGGGATTGCCCTGGTAAATACCATAAGCCTCAAGGTTTTTGGTGGCGATGGAGCCGGCGGTCAGCACACTATGTGAAAATGCGGTCAGGCCCGGACCCACCAGGGCTTTCGCGCCAATCCAAACCCCATCCTCAAGGATGATGGACTTGGCCACCAGTGTAAATCCTGGGGATGTATAATCGTGGTTTCCAGTACAAAGCATGGCACCCTGTGATATGCAAACATTGCTGCCGATGACTACATCAGTGATGTTATCAATCCAACAATTTTCACCGAGCCAAACATGGTCTCCCATGGTCAGTTTCCA
>JAJTFY010000076.1 GCA_021299175.1 Chitinophagaceae bacterium | reverse complement strand
ATTGGATGAATTTCGCAAAACCAGCGATATCAAGTGAATCATCAAGGTAATTCCTGTTGCTGTTGTTCAGGCTATAGTTCAAGCGCAGCATGCCCTTGTTCAACTTCCTTGCAAGTCCTGCAGTGAATTGAAGATTTTCGTTTTCAACAATAAAATCTTTCGCGTCTTTGAAAGCGGACTCATCAAGATCATTTTTGTATTTGCTCCATTGCATGTTGGCATTCCAGGACCAGTTGCTTTTGTAAGCGGAGCTGAACTGTGCCAATGCAAATTGTTGTTGCATGCCATCCCTGTCATAGTCTTTTTTTCCTGTGCTGTCGATGGCTGCAGAAAAACCATCTATGGCAGACCTGCTGTACTGCAATTTGTAATTGATATTTTTTACCCTTCCAGAATTTGAAAGGTCAGCTGCTCTTGCACCAAAGGATCCTGTAGACAGGTGCAGTCTCATTGCAGGTTTGCCATTATCATTTTTTCTGGTAATGATATTGATCACACCGGCCACCGCATCTGATCCATACAAGGTGGATTGACCACCTTTCAGAATTTCAATTCTTTCCACTTCACCCAGGGGTAGAAAATTGATGTCGAAAGTGGCACGAATGGTAGACCCATCATAGGCAGGAAACCCATCCACCAATACCAATGTCTTGCCGGTACCTCCACCACGGACATAGAGGTCATTGTTGGTGCCCGGTGCATTGTTGGCACCGACAACAGTGATGCCAGATTGTCTTGCCAGCAATTCTCCGACAGATGCAAAAGGAGATTGCTCAATTTCTTGTTTGCTGATAACGGTCATCACCTTACCGGTATTGACCTGTTTCTGGGGGAACCTGTTGGCGGTTACAATGATTTCGTTCAGCTGTTTGCTTGAATCTGTTTGTGCGGTTGCGCCCAATCCAATGAGCATGAAGAATGCAATGAAATTTTTGGTCATAGTGTTTGTTTTACTATGAACCTTCGGATAATACAGAAATGGTTGACTGCTGTGGCAGAAAATTCATCCCAGCTTTTCTCCCGAAAGCCCTGGTTAATTAATGTTGCATCAGGCAGGTCTTCTGGCTCAACCCCATTTCCGGCCTTCCCGCTTGCGCAGTGGCTTGTGAAGGAAATGGTCTCGCTTACAACGAGGAGGTTTATACAGCTACGGGGATAGCGCCGGAATGGAACCGGACTTCCCTTTTAATGAATTTCGTTTGCACGATTTTCAACCGTAATGCAAATCAAAGATATGGGATAGGGATTTGCCTGGATAATCATGATGTCCACATCCTGTGGATTCCTGAAAAATAAAGAGGCACCTTCCTTCCCTCATCGCTTTTTATTATCTTCAATGCATGACCCCATCCAAGAAACCCCAACTCAACCTTTTTGACCTCACCATGATCGTCATCGGATTGGTGATCGGCATGGGTATTTTCAGGACAGCTTCAGATTCGGCCAGGGCTGCCATCACCCCCAATGTATTTTTCATCAGTTGGATTGTGGGTGGATTCATTGCCCTCTGCGGAGCACTCACTTATGCAGAAATTGGATCGCGTTATCCCATCACTGGTGGGTATTATAAAATATTTGCCACCTGTTATCATCCCTCCATTGCATTCGCTGTCAACTGCATCATCCTCATTTCCAATGCCGCCTCTCTTTCTGGTGTTGCACTGATTGGCAGTGAATACATTTCACAAATTATTTTCGCAGTTCCACCAACAGACTTCGTAAAGGCGCTGATTGCCATGGTGGCGATTGGCATGTTTTATGGCATCAACCTGCTGGGTTTGCGCATGAGCTCCACGGCACAGAATATCCTTATGCTGATCAAGATTTCCATGATCTTGCTGATTGTATCTGCCATTTTCTTTCCTGTCAAAAATATCCCGCCAGCCATCACCATTCCAACTGGAGATTTCAAGTTCATCGATTACGTAAAATCCTTTGGCCTGGCCTTGATTGCGGTTTCCTTTACCTACGGCGGATACCAGCAAACCATCAATTTTGGGGATGAGGTCAAGAACCCACAGAAGAACCTTCCCAAGGGTATTTTCATTGGCATCATGGTGATCATTCTCTTGTACCTTTCTGTGAGTTACGCCTATTATCGGGTGATTGGGTTTGAAGAACTGAAAAATGCAAAGGGCATTGCCGCCATTGTTGCAGAGCGGATGTTCGGGCCTACTGGGCGGTATGCATTTTCAATCTTATTGTTCATTGCTGTATTGGCCTATGTCAATGTATTGTTGCTCAGCAATCCGCGTGTGATGTATGCCATGAGCCAGGATGGCATCCTGCCCAAAGCCTTTGCAAAAAAAGATGAGAAAAGGGATGTGCTCACGGTCAGCCTTACTGTTTATGCGCTGATCAGCGTGGTGGTGCTGTTTTTTGCCGACACCTTCGACAAGATACTGAGCTTTACCATTTTTCTGGATTCGATCGGCATGGCTTTTTCTGCTGCTACGATTTTCATCATCAGAAAACGCACCCAACACCTCGACAAATCTCAGATCTATTCCATGCGGTTTTTCCCGGTGATGCCCATCATCTTTATTGCTGCATATATTTTTGTTGCCACCAATATCGCGTTGGATAAACCAGAAACTGCCCTCACTGCAACAGCGGTGTTGGCAGGATTCCTCTTGTTGTTTTTCCTGACCAGAAAAAAGAAAAACATCCATGCATAACGAAGCTCAAGACATCTCCTTCATCATCAATCATCTAGGTGAAGACCATGCATCGTATTTCAATGCCATTGCGCCCCCCATTGTGCAGACCAGCAACTTTGCCTTCGAAACGGTGGCAGAGATGCGCAAGGCTTTTGAAGACGAGATGGGCGGATATCTGTACAGCCGTGGCCTCAATCCTACCGTAGACATCCTGCGGAAAAAGTTGGCCGCATTGGATGGCGCAGAGGATGCACTGGTGTTCAACAACGGCGCTGCCGCGACTTTTGCTGGTGTAGTAGCGAATGTAAAAGCGGGAGACCATGTATTGAGTGTGACGCATCCTTATTCCTGGACTGTCCATTTGTTTGACAACATCCTCTCCAGGTTTGGGGTTACCGTAACATACGCAGATGGTTCAGATGCGGCATCTTTTCTTTCACATGTACAAGACAATACCACACTGATTTACCTCGAATCGCCCAACTCATGGTGGCTCGATATTCAAGATCTCAGGGCCATTGCTGATTTTGCAAGACCTCGGGGCATCATCACCCTGATTGACAACAGCTATTGCACGCCGCTCTATCAAAAGCCGATTGAACTTGGCATCGACATTGCCATGCAAACGGCAACCAAATACATCGGCGGCCACAGCGATACATTGGGAGGTGTGCTCTGTGGCACTGCGGCCATGATGCGCAAAATATTCAATAGCGAATACCTCTGTGCAGGCAACGGCATCCAACCCTTCAATGCCTGGTTGTTATTGCGGGGATTGAGAACCCTTCCGGCAAGGATCGACAGGATCACGGCTTCAACACAGAAAGTATTGGCCTACCTCAAAACCGTGGAAGAAATTGAGTCGATCATCTTCCCGCTTGATCCGTCTTTTCCGCAATACGCACTGGCCCAAAAACAAATGAAAAATGCCTGCGGATTGATTTCATTTTATATCAAAGCACAGAAAATTGAAAAAATCGAACATTTCTGCAATGCCCTTCAGCATTTCAGGATGGCAGTGAGTTGGGGAGGCCATGAATCCCTCGTCATTCCAAAATGCGCAGGCATCCCACAGGCTGGGTTTGACCCGCACAATCCCACTCATCGCTTGGTTCGGCTCTATGTTGGCCTGGAGGATCCTGAATTCCTGATCAAGGACCTTTCTCAGGCATTTAGATCGGCATCACTGTTGTAAGCGGTCGTTAGCAAGGACGAACGATTTTGATAATCCCTCTTTTAGTTGAATCTTTGCACCGAATTTCAGGAACCTCCTGAAAACTGATGATTCAACTCAATTTTATGATATCGAGGGTTTTAGCCGGTCTTTTCTTTTGCATGGCCATTACAGGAGCATTCGGGCAAGACAACAAATGGGATCTCAGGCGTTGTGTGGACTATGGAATGAAGAACAATATCGCTGTAAAACAAGCGGCCATACAGGTGGAACAGGCTGAAATCGCTTATCAGCAATCATCTTTGCAAAAGCTGCCCAGTCTTTCTTACGGACTGACCCATGGTTTTTCTTTTGGCCGTACACTTGACCGAACCACCAACGTATACACCAGTCGCTCTGCCATGTTTGAGCAGATGTCTATCTCATCCAACGTATTGCTCTTCAATTTCAACAGCAGAAAAAATACCGAGGCTGCCAATAAACTCAGTTTAGAAGCCGACAAGGCAGCGGTAGACAAAGCCAGCAATGATATCGGGCTGAATATCGCACAATTCTACCTGCGTGCATTGCTGAGCTATGAGCAGGTTGAAATCAGCCGCATTGTATTGGAACAAACCAATGCCCAGTATAGGAATACCCGCAAACTGGTAGATGCTGGCAGCCTTCCTGAACTCAACGCTGCTGAGCTGGAAGCAACCGTTGCACGCGACAGTGCCACCTATGTGCAAGCCAAATCGCAGGCAGAACTTGACAAGCTTTCTCTGAAAGCATTGCTCAACCTCCCGGCTGATCAGCCTTTTGAACTGGTGATCCCTCCGGTAGACAAGATTCCTGTTGACAACCTGCTGGAAATCCGTCCTGAAGATGTCTATCAGATCGCCCTTTCTTCCCAGCCCCAGATCCGATTGAATGAACTCAGGAGAAAGGCTGCTGAAAAAGGTTTTTTGGTGGCTGAAGCACAGATGAAACCATCTGTTACTGGGTTCGGACAGCTGGCTAGCAATTTCAACCAGTTCCTGTTGAAGAGCACAGGTGTAAAATACATGGGCGAGCAAAGCACGGGTGCCTATATCAAGCAAGGAACCACTCAGGTACCTGTTTACGCGCCCAATTATGATATCAATTTTGTTGACCGCAAATTTGGCGAATATTGGAATGGCTATGGCAAACAACTGAAAGACCAGTTTGGTCAGGGCCTTGGCCTCTCCATCAATGTTCCGATTTTCAATGGTGGCCAGGCCCGTGGCAACATGAAAAGGGCAAAGTTGGATATCAAGCGCAGTGATCTAGCCATTGAAAGGGATAAACTTCAGTTGAAACAAGACATTTACACAGCCTATTACAGTGCCAGCGGTGCTTTTCAAACATTTGTCGCAAGGGAAAAATCAGTCGCAACCGCCCAACGATCATTTGACCTCGCCAACAGAAGGTATGAACTGGGCGTCATGCAAACCATTGAATGGCTGAACAACCAAAACAACCTTACCAGGGCAAAAGTGGATAGGGTGGTTGCTCAGTATGAATATGTATTCAGAATGAAAGTCCTGGAATTCTATAAAGGACAAGGACTTCGTTTATAATCAAGTAAAGAAAAAGAAATGAACAAAAAATGGATCTGGATCCTTTCAGGAATTGCTGTTGTTGTCATCACATTGTTGGTGCTGAAGCAGAAAGGAATCATCGGAAAAGATGAGGGAACAAAAGTTGCTGTTGAAATGGCTTCCCGCAAGGACATCATTGAAGTGGTTACCGCAAGCGGAAAAGTATATCCTGAAATTGAGTTGAAAATCAGCCCGGATATATCAGGTGAAATCATGCAGCTCACCGTTCAAGAAGGAGACAGTGTAAGCAAAGGACAACTCCTGGCCATGGTCTATGCAGATATTTATGCTACCCAGCGTGATCAGGCTGCTGCCGGTGTTGCACAACAAATGGCACAGGTGGAAAACGCCAGTGCCTCTTTGGGTTCGTTTAAAGCAAGGATGGAACAGGCTGAGCGCCAGTACAACCGCCAGAAGCAATTGTTTCAGGAAAAAGTGATTTCCAAGCTGGAGTTTGAGCAGGCGGAAAATGCTTTCCTCACCTCAAAGGCTGATTACAGTGCAGCAACACAATCCATCAAAAGTGGTCAGGCCGGTGTAGCCAGTGCAAGGGCCAGTTTGCAGCGTGCCAACAAGGATCTTGGCAGGACCAGTGTATTTGCTCCGATGGATGGAATCGTTTCACTATTGAATGTAAAAAAAGGAGAGCGTGTGGTGGGTAACTCGATGATGGCCGGTACGGAAATGATGCGCATTGCAGACATGCGTGTGATCGAAGTAAGGGTAGACGTGGGGGAAAATGATATCCCCAAAGTAACCATTGGCGATACTGCCCTGGTTGAAGTGGATGCATATAACAAAAGAAAATTCAAAGGTGTGGTGACGCAGATCTCCAGTACCAGCAGAGGTACCGGTGGATCTGTTTCCACTTCATCATCTGATGTTACAAATTATGAGGTCAGGATCAGGTTGATTCCTGCTTCTTATGCTGACTTGGTTGATCCTGCAAAGCCCAAGAGCTTTCCGTTTCGTCCTGGAATGAGCGCCAATGCTGATATCCAGACCAACACCCATGCCAACGTCATTTCTGTGCCCATCAATGCAGTAACCACCCGCGACAGGTCTGATACCGCTGCAGTTGGAAAAGAAGAGAAAAAAGAAAAAAAATCCGGCCCTCCTGAAGAAACTGCAGGTCCTGAAGTGACAGTCAAGGATATAGACGCCCTTGATGAAGTGGTATTTGTTTTGCAGAAAGATGGAACAGTGAAAAGGGTTAAAGTCAAAACAGCCATCCAGGACATCAACAACATTGAAATTCTTGATGGTATCAAAGAAGGTGATGAAGTCATCATTGGGCCATATGCTGTTGTCAGCAAGACTTTGCGCACAGGGATGAAAGTAAAGGTGGTGAAGAAGGAAGAATTGTTTGAGGTTAAGAAATAGTTTTTGAAATTGTTGAAGGGGTTTAAGAGGTTGAAGTCGCCTGCGGCTGTTGAAGTAACGTAACGCGATTAAGTATTATCTTCAACCCCTTAAACTTCTTCAACCCCTTCAACGTCCCTCAATGAACATAGGCGTAATCGGCAGTGGTAGCTGGGGATCAGCTTTGGTAAAAATCCTTACAGACAATGAACACCAGGTTATTTGGTGCGTGCGTTCTGAAAAATTGGCGGCACATATCCGTACCCGGCACCACAATCCTAAATACCTCAGTTCCGTTTATTTCGACAACAAGTTATTGTCCATCACCACGGATCCTGAAGTGGTGTATTCGCAAGCAGAAGCCGTTGTGATAGCCGTGCCTTCTGTCTATGCTGAGGACTACATTGAACCCTATCTGCAACTGATTGCCAAAGGGGTAAAAATTGTCTCAGCAGTCAAAGGAATGTTGCCTTCGCAGAACATGCTTTTGAATGAGCATCTTGCCAGCATAGCGGGTTTTGATCCCGCCAATTATGTCACCATCATGGGGCCCTGTCATGCTGAGGAGGTAGCTGGTGAAAAGCTTTCCTACCTCACTTTTGCTGTGATCAATCCTGAGGTTACAGCATCCATTGCAGCTTGTTTCAAGACATCCTATATCAATACTGTACTGAGCGAGGATGTTATTGGTGTTCAGTATGCC
>JAJTFY010000075.1 GCA_021299175.1 Chitinophagaceae bacterium | reverse complement strand
AGGTGCAATTTTTCGCTATGGTGTCGAGTCCTTCTCAGAATTCAATGAACCTTTTTGCCCGGAGGTATCCAATGGAGAAACAATGGGGATGAGCCTGCAGCTTCGTGCTAAGGATACTGGAAGGCCTATCCCATTCGTAAGACCCAACTGGGTGGATCTGGAACTCCAATTAGAAGATTTTGGTCCTTATCGTCCTGTCAATGAGCATTTTTTTCCGGACACTGGCGGTTTCTGGTGGTAGGAATGGGGAGGAGAACTGGATACAGTTCATGACACACTAAAGATAAAAGATGAGGTGCAGCGGATTACACTGGCAGTTTGGGATTATCTAAAAAACAGGTCACCACTTTCAGAAAGACTTGCTACCTATGAGTTGGATTGGATGGGCGCTGTGCCTGGCAAACGGGAGTCCAGGCGTTTTGAGGGTGACCATATACTCACAATGGGTGATATTGACCAACAGGTTGATTTTGAAGATTCCGTGGCATATGGCGGTTGGGGTTTCGATCACCATCCACCAGGAGGTTTTCACGACAAGGAAAATCCAAGTACCCATCAATATCTTCGCGGTCCACACAATATTCCGCTCAGATCACTTTACTCCCGTAATGTTAGCAACCTGTTTTTTGCTGGGCGAAATATCAGTGCATCCCACTATGCACTCTCCAGTACAAGGGTGATGTTAACATGTGCCCAACTCGGTGAGGCAGTTGGGATGGCGGCTGCGCATGCTAGTGCTGCCGGCTGTAATGCACGAGATCTTTCTTCTGGGGAAAGGCTCAGTGCCATTCAGCAAGACCTTATAAAGGCGGACCATCATATCCATAATTTTGTCACTGCAGTTCCGTTTGATATTGCCCCAGAAGCAAAAATAGCTGCATCCTCTGTTTTTTCTGACCATGATTCAGTGCAGAGTTGGGGTACGGAACCTCTTGTAGAATCACGCATGCAAATGCTATCCATTCTAACTGATCATATCACCCATGTCCAAATTTTATTGGATGCTTCTGGAGCTAATGAACTCTGTTATTCATTTATGCAGGGCCCTTCAAATTCATCTACTTATCCCGACAAGCAACTCTTTTCAGGAAAAATAGCAATTTCCCCTGGAGAAAAGCAATGGGTAAACCTGCCTATTTCTTGCACAATCACACAGCCGGGATGGCATTTTCTTGTCATGGAAGAAAATGCATTGATAAGGCTTCATGTAATCGAATCTCCACCAGGTCAATTGCGATATTATCCTCGGCCGGAAGATCCCATACGTCCCAATCCTCATTCAAAATGGACCTTGCGTACGTTGGCAATTGGCCAGAAAAGAGCTGCTGATGCAGATGGGGCAAGTGTTTCAGCACCTGTATGGAATGAACATGCCTATGCTTTTCAAAATATCAGTTGCTTTTTAGGATTTTCTTTTGCCTGCCGTGTCTTTCCATTGCAGCCAATTTATGAACCAGCAATGGTTGTTAATCAGCATTCTCGTCCAACAAATCTTCCCAATCTGTGGGTCTCCTCAAAAACTTCTTTTGCTCAAGCTGAATGGATATCCTTGTCATGGGATAGGCCTCGGGATATTCGCGGTATTCAGGTATTATTTGATTCAGCATTGCAATTTCATTTTGGCCAAAGTTGGCAGGGATATGCTGAAACTGCTATCCCGACAATTGTGAGGGCATATGCTATTCTTGCAACCTTGTCAGATGGACAAGAAGTGGTTGTGGCCAGCGTAAACAACAATCATCAGCGCAATTGTTCTCATTCCCTTGATCTCAGCAATGTGATAGGCATCAGGTTGGAGTGCAGTGCAACCCATGGTGCGGAAAGGGCACAAATTTATGCTGTGAGGGTTTTTGAAAAGCACGATATTTAACCAATAATCGCAATACAATTAAAGTGAAAACATACTTGCTTTATGGACCCAAAGATATCAGGTTGGCTGATAGGCCAGTTCCAACCCTGGAAGCAGGAGAGGTTTTGGTAGAAATCAAATTCACTGGGATTTGTGGATCAGATCTGCATTATTTTAATCATGGTTTTTGTGGACGTTTTGTTCCGAAACACCCTTTTGCACTGGGCCATGAGTTCTCTGGCATTGTTCGAGACGTGGGATCCAATGTTCAAGACCTGAGCGCAGGTGATGAAATTGCAGTTGATCCTTCTATGCCTTGTGGATCTTGCAATCATTGTCGGAGTGGGCATTATAACCTCTGCCTTTACATGAAATTTTTTGGCTCCGCCAGCTGTGATCCCCACATTGATGGATCCATGGGACAGTATGTTGTTGTACCCTCATCCAACTGTTATGTATTGCCCAGGGGAATTAATTTGTCTCAGGCATCTTTGCTTGAGCCGCTGAGTGTGGCCATGCATGCAGTGAGGCAGGTTGGCGATATTTCAGGAAAGTCGGTGCTGATAACGGGCGGTGGCCCTATCGGCCAATTGATTCTTAGGGTGGCAAGGGCATTGGGAGCATACAGGGTCACCATGAGTGATGTAAATGCATTTGCCAGGGATTTCGCGCTGGCCAGTGGTGCCAATGCTGCCATCAATCCTGTTGATGAGAAGGTATGGCAAGCCAATGAGCACTATGATGTGGTTATTGAAGCTTCTGGAGTTCCATCTGCCCTTTCCAATGGGTTGGAAGTAGTGCGGAGAGGTGGTACAGTTGTTTTGGTGGGTACCTTGCCAGAGCTTTTCAGCTTGCCTGGTAATTTAATCATGAGTAAAGAATTGAAATTGTTTGGTTCGTTTCGGTTTGCTCATGTATTTCAGGATGCCCTCAACATGGTAGCAGCCGGACAAATCAACCTGGATGGTATTGTTACAGACATCTATGGTTTTGACGATGTTCCTATCGCCATGGAGAAAGCTTTGGCAAAAGAGAATGTAATCAAAGTACAAATTGCAGTATGAGGTACAATCAACTGGGGAAAACAGGATATGAAATTTCTGCCATTAGTTTCGGGGCATCATCACTCGGAGGCGTTTTTCATGAAATTAATGAGCAGAAGGCCATAGAAGCCGTCCATGTTGCGCTTGAACTTGGTATCAATTATATCGATGTCGCTCCTGCTTATGGCGGTACAAAGTCAGAGACGGTTTTGGGTCAGGCATTGAAAGGAGTTCCAAGAGCAAGTTATTATTTGTCTACAAAAGTTGGAAAGAATACCGCACCAGATGGTTATGGCGTAGATAGTTTTGACTACAGCAGAGTGGGAATCAGAAGCTCCTTGGATGCAAGTGCAAAAAGGATTGGTGTTGATTATTTTGATATTGTTCATCTGCATGATATAGAATACAATAACAGGGTAAATACTGAATGGGCACTCAATGAGGGTATTAAAAGCTTGCTTGAGCTTAAGCAGGAGGGACGTATTGGAGCTGTTGGTATTGGAATGTACCCTGTTGATCTCTGGGAAAGGGTTATTGAGGAAGGGCTGATTGATGTAGGGCTTTCCCATAATCTCTACTGCCTGAATGATACACGTTTGCTTTCCCTGCTACAACAGGCAAGTACTAAAGGAATTGGCCTCATCAATGCTTCGCCATTTGCCGCAGGATTGCTTACATCCCGGGGAGCACCAGAATGGCACCCCGCAACTCCGGAACAGCGGAGCATTTTTAATAAAGCTGCAACATATTGCTTTGAGAAAGGGGTAGCTATTGAAAAATTGGCCATCCAGTTTTCAACTCAGCATCCTGATCTTGTAACAACCATGTTCAGCAGCTCAAATCCAGAAACGGTAAAGCGAAACATTGACTGGAGCTCAATGCCCATTGATGAAGCATTGTTAGCAGATGTGTTGAAAATATTGGCACCAGTATCAAACCAAAATTGGAATTATTAAACATGAGAATTGACAGCCACCAGCACTTTTGGAAATATAATGCTTCAGACTATGTCTGGATGTCGGATGAACACCATGTTATTAGAAAAGATTTTCTACCGGAAGACCTTCAGCCATTGCTTGATGCGAAAGCAATCGACGGCACCATTGCTGTACAGGCAAGACAAATGTTGAAAGAAACTGATTTCTTGCTTGATTTGGCAGACAAATATTCAATGATCAAGGGTGTTGTAGGCTGGATTCCATTGTGCGATCCAAACGCAGAAGATTATTTGGCGCAATATGCTGTTCAAAAAAAAATAGTTGGTTTTCGCCATGTGGTGCATGATGAAGCCGATGAAAATTTCATACTTCGAGCGGACTTTAATGCGGGCATCAAAGCAATGAGCCGTTACGCTTTGTGTTACGATATCTTAATTTTTGAAAAACACCTTCCTCAAACCATTCAGTTTGTCGACAAACATCCCGGCTTAACCATGATAGTTGATCATATTGCCAAGCCGCGTATTCAACACAATGCGTTCGACCACCAATGGGCAAAGCACATCAGCCGGTTGGCAGAGCGTGATCATGTATGCTGCAAGTTATCAGGCATGGTAACCGAAGTCAGAGATACTCAGTGGGATGAGGAATTGTTAAGGCCCTATTTCGATGTAGTTTTAGAAGCATTCGGAACAGACCGAATCTTGTTCGGATCAGATTGGCCTGTCTGTCTTTTAGAAAGTGAATATTCAACCTGGGTTGACACAATAGCCTCGCTCATTAAAGGCTTAACTCCCACGGAGCAATCTGCAATTATGGGAAGAAATGCAGCACGGGTATATTTAAATCCTGCCAAAAATTAAAATCGAATAATATGCATCAACAATCAAAGAGTGATGTAAAACGCGTTGGAATGGTCATCAAGCTAAAGCCTGAATATTTGGAAGATTATTTGGCATTGCATGATGATTCCAACGCTGGTGTAAGAGATTTATTGGCAAAGTATCACATGAAAAATTTTAGCATTTTTCTTCATCAAATTGGAAATGATTGGTTCGAGTTCGGATATTATGAATATGACGGAACAGATTTTTTAGCCGATATGGCGGCTTTGGAAAAAGAACCCCGCAACCAGTATTGGCTTGAAATATGCAATCCTATGCAGATTCCTTTAGAAGGTGAATCAGGATGGGCTACAATGAAACAGGTATATTTTAATGAAGGCTAATTTCAGTAATATTGTTTTACTTGCAATTGTTTGTTATTAATCTATTCCAATGATGATAAATCTTAGAAAACTACTCCTTTTGACTTTGGTGTTGGTAAGTTCTTCACATGCTGTTTTTTGCCAGACCATCAATAGCCCCCTGGAATTGACCTATAAGCAGGTAGATACAGTGAAGCTTGGGCTGAAGATCTTCTATCCTCCAGCTTACAAGAAAGGAGATCGCCTTCCAACGATTGTATTCTTTTTTGGAGGCGGTTGGACAGGTGGTTCCATGACACAATTTGAACCCCATGCTTTGCATTTTGCTGCCAAAAACATGATAGCTGTTTTGGTGGATTACCGTGTAAAGTCCAGGCACAATACCAGCCCTTTTGAATCTGTCAAGGATGCAAAGTCGGCCATTCGGTATCTTCGTCAGCATGCAGAAGCGTTAGGGATTGACGCAAACAGGCTTGTCGCTTCAGGCGGCTCTGCTGGTGGTCATTTGGCTGCGGCATGTTTCACCAACGAATCCCTCAATGAATCAAGTGATGATATCGCCATAAGTGCAAAGCCCAATGCCTTGGTACTTTTCAATCCGGTGATCGATAATGGAAAAGATGGTTATGGCTTTGAAAGAATTGGAGAAAATTATGTTACGTTTTCACCCATCCATAATATACAGAAAGGTTTTCCTCCAACCATTTTCTTCCTTGGAACAAAGGATAAACTCATACCAGTAGCGACAGCTGAAATGTTCAAGAAAAAAATAGAGCAAGTTGGTGGCAGGTGTGAACTGTTTTTATTTGATGATCAGCCGCATGGTTTTTTCAACAAAGAGCCATATTTGTCTGAAACAATTGCAAAAGCAGATTTATTTCTTTTGTCACTTCGTTATATTCAATAAAATCAATCAATGAAACCTCTGTTGATCATTTGCTTTTTCTGCTTTTCTCTTGTAAGCGTTTGCGGTCAAACGGTTGTTGTTGTCGAGCAAGGGCAAAAAGTTTCAATCAGGGGGCTTTCCATGCCCAGCGCGTCAGTTGTTTGGGCAAGTGGCAGCAACGGCATGGTGGCCAAGTCAGTGGATGGCGGCAACACCTTTCGGTGGATGAAGGTTGAGGGCTATGCCAAGCGTGATTTTCGGGATATAGAGGCATTCGATAGTTCCACTGCCATCATCATGGCCATCGATACACCAGCCCATATTTTAAAGACCACCGATGGGGGATTGACCTGGAAAAAAGTATTTGAAGATAAAAGGTCAGGCATGTTCCTGGATGCGATGGATTTCTCTGGCAACAATGGTGTTGTCATTGGAGATCCCATCAATGGGAAGACCTTTGTGGCAGTGAGCAGCGATAGGGGGGATAGCTGGACACCCATCGAAACAATCGATAAAATGATGGATGGCGAAGCTTTTTTTGCCTCAAGCGGGTCCAATATCAAACTCTTGGGCACAAACCGGAATGCTAAAACCTTATTTGTTTCAGGCGGTATCCAATCCCGGATGTTCTTCAATGGTGAAGCACATAGCTTGCCCATGCAGTCTGGCCGAAACTCAACAGGTGCCAATGGATTGGCGTTGCATCCCAATCAAAAGCGAGGGATCATCATTGGGGGAGATTTTGCCAATGATACAAGAAGTGATAGCGCCATCCTGCTTTTTTCACTGTCTCCCAAACTAAGGTTCAGTCAACCCATCACACCACCAGCAGGATACAAAAGCGCTGTGGTTTATTTGTCAAAGTCAACAGTTTTGTCATGCGGCACTTCCGGTGTTGATATTTCGACCGATGGTGGATTAAACTGGAAAAACATCAGCAACATTGGCTTCCATGTTGCAGTGAAATCCCCTGACGGGAAATATGCAGTCATGGCTGGTGGCAACGGAAGGGTTGCAAAACTCTTATTTTGAGTATAAATTGATTTTTGGGGATATGTATGCCCCTGATTGACATTGTATTGTACATTTTCTCAATTGCTGACAAACTCTTTACATGAATTGTTATTTTACCCCACGTTAACGTGTTAGTTTTGCGCATAAACCAAAAAACATAACAATGTGTGGAATCGTTGCGTATACAGGACACCGCGAGGCCTATCCAATTGTATTAAAAGGGCTTAAACGTCTTGAATACAGGGGATATGACAGCGCCGGTGTAGCACTTATCTCAGACAAAATTGATGTCTTTAAAAAACAGGGTAAAGTTGCGCGCCTGGAAGAGTCACTTTTCGATACTCGTTTACCTTCAACCATTGGGATAGGCCATACGCGTTGGGCTACACATGGAGAGCCCAGCGATCGGAATGCACACCCTCATCTTTCTGCAAGTGGTCGGATTGCAATGATTCACAATGGCATCATTGAAAACTATGCTTCCCTCAAGCAGGAATTGTTGAACAAGGGATATCAGTTCAACAGTGACACAGATACCGAAGTATTGTTGAATTTTATCGATGATATATTGTCCAATAACCAATGTTCATTGGAAGAAGCTGTCC
>JAJTFY010000074.1 GCA_021299175.1 Chitinophagaceae bacterium | reverse complement strand
CGGCCACGGTAGTTGAGCGGCCTTCATTTTCGATGCACAAAAAGAAAATATTCAAGTTTTACCCAAAAGATTTTTTAACTTGTAGTCCTCTTGATCCCCGCCCTTTAGATGGGAATTTCAAGCACTATTTAACCGACAATCAAATATCATGTCCAACACATTCGACGCAATCGTAGTAGGCTCAGGCATCTCTGGAGGCTGGGCGGCAAAAGAACTGACTGAACGTGGCCTCAAGACCATCCTCATAGAAAGGGGTCGTAATGTTGAACATGTAAAGGACTACGTCGGTACCGAAAAAGACCCTTGGGAACTTCCTCACAGGGGTGGCAAGACCCAAGAAGACATCACCAACTCGCCGATCCAGAGCAAGTGTTATGCATTCGATGAAGTGTCGAAAAAGTTTTTCGTGAACGATCTTGAAAATCCATATACCCAGGTTAAGCCATTCGAGTGGATTCGTGGCAACCATGTGGGTGGAAGGTCTTTGATGTGGGGGCGCCAGTGCTACCGTCTGAGCGATCTTGACTTTGAAGCCAATGCCAAAGATGGCCACGGTGTGGATTGGCCCATTCGCTACAAGGACCTGGCTCCTTGGTACAGTTACGTTGAAAAATTTGCAGGCATCAGCGGTTCCCGCGATGGATTGTCGATGGTACCGGATGGAGAGTTTCTCCCTCCCATGGAAATGAACTGTGTAGAAAGGATGGTCAAAGAAAACCTGAAAACCAAAATGGGCAGACCGATGATCATTGGTCGTGCAGCCAACCATACCGCCAAGATTGGTACCCGTGGGCCCTGCCAATTCCGCAACAAATGCCAGCAAGGCTGCCCCTTCGGAGGATATTTCAGCTCCAACTCCGCTACCCTTCCTGCTGCAGCAGCCACAGGCAACCTGACCATGCGCACCAATGCCATCACCATCGAAGTGATCTATGACAAGGAAACCAAACGTGCGAAAGGCGTTGTGGTATTGGACACTGAAACAATGAAAACCGAAGAGTACTTCGCCAAGATTGTCTTCCTCAACGCATCAACACTGGGCACCACCCATATCCTCCTCAACTCCGTTTCTGATGCCTTCCCGAACGGTTTCGGCAACAGCAGCGAACAAGTGGGGCATAACCTGATGGACCACCACTACGGTGTTGGGGCTAAAGGCGATTTTGATGGATTCCAGGATCAATATTTTTACGGCCGCAGGCCCAATGGTATCTATGTTCCACGATTCCGCAACCTCGACGGCGGCTCTTCCGCAGGCTATGTGCGCGGATTCGGTTACCAGGGCGGCGCCTCCAGGGGCCGTGCCAGTTCCGGGGAAATCGGCATTGAACTCAAGGAAACCGTTACTGAACCAGGCAACTGGACCATGGGATGGGGCTCTTGGGGAGAACACCTTCCTTACTACGAGAACAAGGCAACCCTCAACAAGGATAAAAAAGACAAATATGGTTTGCCAACCCTTGACATTGACTGTGAATTCAAGGAGAATGAAATGAAGATGAGGGTTGACATGAAAAACAGTGCAGTAGAAATGCTGGAAGCCGCTGGTATCAAGAATGTCAAGCCATACGACAATTTGCCTGCTCCAGGATTCTGTATTCATGAAATGGGAACAGCACGCATGGGCAATGATCCAAAAACATCCGTGCTCAACAAGTGGAACCAAATGCATGATGTACAGAATGTCTTCATCACAGACGGTTCTGCCATGGCTTCATCAGCCTGTCAAAATCCTTCAGTAACCTATATGGCACTGACAGCACGTGCCGTTGATCATGCAGTGGGGGAGTTGAAGAAGGGGAATCTCTAAATTTTCTTGATCCTGCTCAGCCACATGATCACTCCAGTAATGGGGAAGGTGGTTCCGAACAAACAGACCAGGAATCCGAGGATTTTGGATGGAAGGCCAAAGAATGAGCTGATGTGAATGGGCTTGAAACTGGCGCGGATCTGCTGTCCGATGGGCCGGTCTCCAAATGATACTGTCTTGAGGTATTCCCCGGAATATTGATCGTAATAATGGTTATCGGTGGCCGTTTCGTGGATGGCATTGCGTGAAAGCACATTCACACCATATACTGCAGCGGAATCTTTTGGAAGGCTCAGGTTATAGAACACCGCATTCGGAACCCTTGTATAGGCGTCTGCAAGCACCACATCTATGCCCACTTTTTCCGTGGAATCCACCATGGTTGAACTTGGGGGTTTGATGGGATCCTTGGAAGAATTCGTCAAGCTGTAAATGCCATCATTGAACCACTGGAAGCTCCATGCCAAAGCAGTAAAGGCAAAAATGAAAAGAAATATTACCGTATAGATGCCCAATGCATGGTGAAAGTCATATGCAAGCCTTTTCCAGCCTGCCTTCCATTTGATAGAACTGCGCTGCTTCAACATGGATTTTGTCTTGGGCCACCACAAAATTATCCCTGTGATCATGATGAACAAGAACAACAAGGTGCTGGTACCCATGATCAACTTTCCAATATCGGTTCCGAGCAGACGCCTGTGCAGGTCTTCCACGGTACTGAAAAAAGAGTCTGAATAACTATAGATTTCAATGATTTTCCCAGTATATGGGTCTGCAAAGGCGGTCAATCGTTTTGGACTTGATTTTTCTCCCTTTTCGGGCATGGTGATGGCGATCTCAATATTCCTGCTGGGATCTGTATAGACCTTTACGCCACTGATTTTAGCCTCAGCATAGGTGCTCCTGAATCCATCCAGCACCGTAGCAACAGGCAACTGAACAGCTGACTGCTTTGCCACAAAATACCTGTCGTGGTATAGGGTATGCTGGATTTCCTGCTCAAAAACCAGGATGGATCCTGTAAAACAGGCCGTCATGATAAAAATGCCCGATACAAGGCTCAGGAAAAGGTGAATGGTGCGGAAAAAAGATTTCATTTTCGGTCGTTTGTGGTCATGCAAATATAATGAATGCATCCATGGATGGACATGATTGAAATCAATCGACAATTGTGGGTAAGCGTAATCGCAACGCTGCTACCGCAACGCGGACACATCCACCCTGCTGGGCGTTTCCTTGCCTGAAACAATGCCTTTTGAACTCAGGGCAATGGCTCGGATGATGGCGGCCATGTTCTGCATATCAAGCGTTCCGATTTCATCAGAGGCCTTGTGGTAGTTCGGTTCGCTGTCCATCTTGGAAGTGGAGATGGTATGTGCCGGAACCCCAAGCCTCGCAAGGGTTGCATTGTCTGAGCGGTAGAACAACTGCTGTGTTGGATAAGGATCGGGATGGAAGGTGAAATCTGTTCCCTTGAGGTTGTTCTGCAAAATTTCTCCCATGTTCGTTTTCTCAAAACCCGTGATATAAGCACTGTTCTTTCCCCACTTGCTTTCTGTTCCGATCATTTCAATGTTGAACATGGCCATCACCTGTGCAGGATCAAATTGCTTTGAAAAATAGGTTGCGCCAAATCCGCCAATCTCTTCTGCAGTGAAGGCAGCAAAGACCAGTGTGCGCTCATTATCATTGAGCTTCTTGAAATACTTGGCCAACATGATCATGGCCGTAGTGCCTGCCGCATCATCATTGGCGCCATTGTAGATGGAGTCATTGTTCTCCATTTTCTTGCTGTTGATGCCCAGATGATCATAGTGCCCAGAAAAGATTACATACTCATTCGGCCTTGACTTTCCAGGAATGATACCGACCACGTTTGCAAGCGGCATTTCTGTAATCTCCTGCTTCAATTCAACACTAAAAGACGAGGGTGTTTTGTCCACCATCAACATGATCACATTGGGTTGGCTTGAATACAACTGAGAACGCATTTGCGCAAACCTTCCGAATATGTTCGCATGGGCAGTATCAACAAAAACAACCGTATTCTTTTTCGCACCCAGGGCCTTTCTGGCTTCGGTTGCAAAATTCATTTTCCCGCTAATAGACACCACATCGTAGCCGGCATTGTTGTTTGCATTGAGTGATGGTGATGGTGAAACAACAATCGCTTTTTTTGCATCAAGCTCCATACCATTGACAAGAATTTTTTGGGATATGGCTTTGGCACGCACCATTGAAAACGACTGCAGGTAAGTAGTTCTGTTGTTCCATTTTTGCAAACCTGTTTTTTCAAATTCAGCAGCGATAAAATTCGCGGCCTTTTCAATGCCTGGGGTAAATGTTCTTCTGCCCTGCATTTCATCCGAAGAAAGCATCCGCTCTATGCGCTCTGTTTCTTTGATGCTGATGACATTGAGGGCTTTTTGTGCAAAGCTTAAAAATGAAAATACCAGAAGAACAAAAGCTGAAAATATCTTTTTCATGCCCCCAAGATAAAATAAAAAAGGCAGATGGAATATTCCCATCTGCCTTTGAATGCGATTGAAAATGAAAATCAATAGCCAGGATTCTGCTTCAAATAGCCAGGAAGATTGGATGCTCCATCGATGGCAGTTTGAGGAATTGGGAACACACGCTTGTTCTTGTCTGTGCTGGATTTTTCTGTCCAGGCTGATTCAAACTTTCCAAAACGAACCATATCCGTTCTTCTTTGAAGCTCCCAGTACAACTCGAATCCGCGCTCTCTGAAAAGCTGATCCAGGTTCACTGCAGTAAGGGCCCTTCCCACACCAGTTGCAGTGCGTGAAGTTCTTACTGCATTAACATCAGTAAGCGCGGCAGCTGCATCGCCTTTGCGCAGTCTGGCTTCTGCACGCATAAGGTAAACATCACCCAAACGAACAATAGGAATATCTGCTTCCCCAAAATTCCTTCCACTGACTGATTTTTTTCCAAACTCGAATTTCAATACACGAAAACCTGTAGCATAATCACTTCCGACTGTAGTGAAATCAATTCTTTCAGTATGCAGTACTGGTATTGTAGGCCTGTTCCTGGTATTGTTGAACAGTCTGCCTACCTTGAATTTGCCGTCAGGACATTTTTCAAAAACACCCGCTGTCCTGATCAAACCATATTGTTGCCCGCGCAAAATACCCCTGTCAATCCTGTAAGTAGCCGCATCATAACAAGCCTGTTGTGTTACAGGATTAACAGTAATGTTCTTTTGATAAAACCTGGGGTCTGCAGCAGCTGGATCTGTAGGTGCATAAGCATCTACCCATGTTTTGTAAAAATCCGGAGTGATGCCAGGGCCATCGGTTCCGTTTGCACCAGTAAAAGCGGGTAGCGGAAACTGATCACCGGAAAGGGAAAAATAGGCAAGCCTGTTGTGACCATTCAGGTCTGCACGCTGGTCAACTGCAAAAACCAATTCTTTGTTGGTATTGTTTTCATCATTGAAAATTGCCCAATAATCAGGAGACAATGCATATTGACCTGATGAGATGATTTTAGTGGTGTACTCTATCACCTTATCCATGTCCTCATTCTTAAAAGTAAAGGTTGTGGCATATCGGTCGCGGTAAACAGCTGCATTCAGGTGCAGCTTGGCAAGCAGGCCCCAAACACCAGCCTTGGTAAGACGACCTGGTCCGGTGGTGTTGTCTAGCAAAGGTTCCACTTCAAGCAATACCTTTTTCAGGTATTCAACCGCTTCTTCTCCACGAACAATCTTGGATGTAGCACCTGGATCTTCTTTAACGAAAATAACGCCCCAGAGGTCAAGCACCAGCATGTTATAAAATGCATACATGCCTTTGGCTTCTGCAACATATTTGGCAGCATTCGGATCCTTGCTTCCCTGCAAAGAACTGATCGCAGAAACAGCACGAGAGAGGCTTTGTGTAATCGGGTTCCAGGTATTTCTCACCGGAGCATTGTTGCTTGTGGTTTGATGCCTGTGCAAATCAAGGTAGATTCCGTTATCACCCCAATCAGTTCCACCACGGTAAGGAAGAATGGCCTCATCTGTTGTGATTTCCTGAAGGGCAAAAAGGCCAGTATGGATAAAAATATTGGGCAATTGTGCATAGACCGGAGCAATGGTTCCGTCTGCAATTTGTTTTTCTGTCAGACCAGTTACGGATGACTCATCTAGAACAGTCTCCTTTAGCTTGGTACAACTTTCTGTCAGGGACAACAAGCCCAAAACAAAGAGCAGGGTTAATATTCTATTTTTCATGTTTGTAATTTTAGAAAGTTAAGTTTAGTCCGAAAATGATTGATCTGGCCTTGGGATAGCTAAGCCCATCAATGCCGTATGAAGAGACACCATTGATGGTTCTGTCGGTATTCACCTCAGGATCATAGCCGTTGTACTTTGTGATCACAAAAAGATTTTGACCGGTTACGGAAAGTCGAAGTCCGGAAATCCATTTGCCCATTGCTCCACCGCGGGTATCAAAATTATACCCAAGGGCCATATTGTTCAAACGCAAATAAGCTCCGTCTTTGAGGTACCTTGAACTGATGGGAGCCGAGTTGCTGATAGACTCCTTTGGAGACCCAACAGCCTCAGGGGTAGTGTTCACACTCTTCGATAAGCGCAATTTATAGAAATAGGCATTCGCTGTATTGTCATAAATCTTATTCCCTGAAACACCGTTGAAATTGGCAACAAAATCAAATCCTTTGTAGGAGAAGTTTGCAAAGAAAGCATAGATCAGTTTTGGAAGTGCAGTGCCTAAGGCAAGCCTGTCCTTGTCTCCGCTGATGCCATCGCCGTCAATGTCACGGAAGGTACTGATGCCATTGGCGTCGAAGCCAGTCCATTCCCTGAGAAAGAAAGTACCAATGGGCTGTCCACTGATATAGCCGTTCACTGTAGCAGAGGTCAAACCAGGACCTGATGCAGAACCGGATTGAATGACTGAGTAGGGAGAATTTTCAACAATATTGCTCAGAAAAGCAACGTTGCCACCAATCGAATATTTTATCCCGGATTTGGTCTTGTTCTTGTACGCAAGATCAATTTCCAAACCTGTATTGGTAATGGTCATGTCTTCCACATTGGTCCAGAATGTTCCTGCTGGCTGAACAGGGTCTGCTGGAATCACTTCAAGGAGAATGTTGTTAGACAATTTTTTGAAGTAATCGACAGATCCGGTAAGTGCGCCTTTCAGCAAGCCAAAGTCCAGTCCCACATTGGTTTGGGTAGACACCTCCCACTGGATATCAGGATTGGCCAACCTTGAATAAGTAATCCCTGCGGGATAAGGGCCAGAGGCAGCAAGCGGATAACTTGTTGTACCAGAAACGACTGATGTGAAAAGGGGCTGGGTGATTTTGGAAGGAATTTCCTGGTTGCCCGTTTGTCCCCATCCAGCCCGGAGTTTCAGGTTGCTGAAGGGTGAGCCCTGCATAAATTCTTCCTCACTGATTCTCCATCCAAGTGAGAAAGATGGGAAATAGCCGTATTTGTTGTTGTCCCCAAACTTAGAGGAACCATCCATCCTGAAATTGGCAGTAGCAAGATATTTGTCCTTATAAGAATAGTTGACACGAGAGAAGAAAGACTGCAATTCATTCAATACCGCATAACCATTGGGCCTGTTGTTGGCCAATGTAAGTTCCTGTCCAATACCAGGATTGTACAGTGGTTCAACCGGGCCAACAGTAGGGCGGTTGATACTCCATCCCCTGCCTTGTAGATATATTTCCTGATAGGAATGTCCGGCCAATGCAGAGAAATTATGAT
>JAJTFY010000073.1 GCA_021299175.1 Chitinophagaceae bacterium | reverse complement strand
AGGCCAGAGAAATGCCTTGGATGGGCATAATCACCAGCCTTGATGCCTGCATACTGTGGATTTCTACCTACAAATGCTGCTGTTGCTTCATTGTGATAAACAGGCAACCAGGTTGGGAATCTCCAGAAATTGGTGAAATTTTCTGAAGGTGCTGACCGCTTGGAATAAGATGGATTGAGGTTTAAACTCAACTTCACTTTCTTGCTGAGATCAAGGTCTACACGGGTTCTGATGTTGAACTTTTCATAATTGCTTTTGAACATCATTCCCTCATCATTCTGATAGCCTGTTGAAAGGAAATACCTCACATCTTTTTTACCCCCCGCAACGGTGAGCATGATGTTTTGAAAAGTGGCGGGCCTTAAAGATTCACTCTGCCAGTCAGTACTTTGTCCGGCCCGAAGTAGATTTTCAACGATATAGGAAGCACGGTCTCCATCAGGAATAGTATTGTTCGCAGGCAATACTGTGCTATCCTGGGCACGCTTGGCCATTTCATCAAAAAGCATTCCGATGTACTCGCCTGTGGTCATGATATCGTAACGCTTGTAATCTTCTTTTTGACCAATGGAATATTTCAATACGTATTTGGGCTTGTCAGCAGTTCCTTTTTTGGTGGTGACAATGATTACACCGCCTGAACCTCTTGAGCCGTAAATCGCAGCTGAAGCTGCATCTTTCAGCACTTCAACCGATTCCACATCCGCCATGTTCAAGAAAGCAAGACCATCTGGAACAGGCTGACCATCAACAACCACCAAAGGACTTGATCCTGCATTAATAGAGCTTATGCCCCTGATGTTTATCTTGGGAGCGGCACCTGATTCAGAACTGACGTTCTGCACAGTCAGTCCTGCAACCCGTCCCTGCAATGCTTGGTCCAATCTGGATAAAGGAGCTTCATCCATCCGATCATTTTTGTATTTGGCAACGGCACCTGTTAAACTTGATTTTTTTTGGGTACCATAACCAATCACAACCACTTCAGTCTGTGATACTGCTTCTGGCACCATTGAAATGGTAAGGGTTGTACTGCCTGATACTGAAATGGATTGTGGGGCATATCCCACATAGGTGAACACCAAAGTAGAAGCAGTCTTGTCAAGTGATACTTCAAATGACCCGTCAGACTTGGTTAAAATAGCCCCTTTGCTTTTGTTGGCAATGATGGATACACCAGCCAAAGGATCTCCGGTAGATTTGTCAATAACCTTACCCTTGATTTCTTTTTTTTGTGCAAATGTTAGTCCTGAATACATCAGCATCAACAGCAGTAGTAAATACTTTGATTTCATGCGGCTCGTTTTGGTTTTTAATTTCTTGCAATGGTTTGCTACCCTAGTTTCAGGCAGAATCTAGAAGTAATTAAATCATTGGTGATATTAGAGAAAAATAGGGGAATGCGCTACAATGCATCAATTAGAAATAAATCAATAAATTCCAATTATCAGGCGATTATTTATGATATATTCAAAATATTTAAACTTTTCATTAATTATAATCGCCGTTAACGTTACCGGCATCGTTACCGGTAATATTACCGGTAAATCGTTTCAATTGTTTAACTTAGGCTATATTAATGGGCAAAATGACCCCACAATCAATTGTGAAACATGCATAACAAACCACCCACCATAAAAGACATTGCCCAACGGCTTCATCTTTCCATTTCCACTGTTTCAAGGGCTTTGAGAAATGCAGGCGACATTAATCCTGAAACAAAGAAAAGCATCCTTCAACTGGCGGAGGAATTGAACTACCAACCCAATCGTTTGGCACTCAGCCTTAGACAGAACCAGACCAATACCATTGGAGTAATTGTTCCCAACCTCGACTATGTCATTTCTACCATGGTGAAGGGCATTGATGAAGCAGCTCTCGAAGCGGGCTTCACTGTTATTGTATGCCAAAGCAATGAATCATTTGGAAGAGAGGTTGTGAATACTCGGCGAATGTTGAACAGCCTTGTAGATGGATTCATCATTTCCATCTCCAGTGAAACCAAATCAAACGAACACTTTAAAGTATTGAAAGAGAGGGAAATTCCATTTGTTGTGTTTGACCGTGTCATCCCTGATCTTTTGGCCTCCAGCGTAATCCTCGACAATGAAGAGGGTGGATTCATTGCCACTGAGCACTTGATTGAGCAGGGCTATAAAAAAATTGCCATCCTGGCTGGTCCCCAAACCCTAGGCATCAGCAACAGCAGGCTGGAAGGATATAAAAGGGCATTGAAAAAACATGACATCAAGTTCGATCCTGAGTTAGTCATTTACTGTGACTTTAACCAGGATTATGCTTTTTATGCAACAGAAGAATTGCTTTCCTCCAAAAAAAGACCTGATGCCATTTTTACCATCAGCGACCGCATGGCCATCGGCGCCATGCTTGCCATCAAGAAAAAGGGATTGAAAATGCCCGAAGAAATTGGGCTGGTTGGATTCAACAACGAACCATCATTGGCCCTGGTCAGTCCAGGCATTTCAAGTGTAGAACAACCATCCTTTGAAATTGGTAAGCTTGCTGGCAAGATATTTATTGACCAGTTTTTGAACAATGACTTTTCCGAGCACAAAGAAGTCGTCCTGAAACCTAAACTGGTTGTCAGGGAATCATCAGTAAGACTGATAAAAAAAGGTAATTAATTGGCATTTTGACAATAAAATAACTGCTTCATACCACATAAAGGGTATTGTAAAAACTGATAAAAATCATGCAACTGAGCTATTTTCGTCATTCGTAGCATTTAGTAAAAAATCAAATATTTACACCGTTAAAGCTCTGGTAGGTAGGGATAATAATTCATCACATTAAAACCTAACCATCATGACCAGAATCACCTCCTATTGCCAGACCTGTACAGTGAAAAACTGTATCATGCTCAAATCTTTCGGACAAGAAGAGCATCATCTGTATAAGCCTTACAAGCATCACTATGAATTCAAGAAAGGGGAATTGATCTTCCGAGAAGGAGATGAAATCAATGGTCTCTACTTTATCCAATCTGGCGTGATCAAGCTGGAAATGAATGCAGAAACCGAAAGACCCTTTATCCTTCGCCTTGTGGGTGCCGGTCAAACAATGGGACATCGCTTCCTGAGTTATACAGGGCTGCAGCCATATTCTGCCTCTGCAGTGGAAGATAGCCGTGTATGCTTCATTGAATTGGGATTTTTCAAGAACCTGATGCAGAAAAACGAACTGCTTCAGGAAGAAATCAGAAAGATCTTCTTGAGGGAAATCCGCACTACTGAAGTCAAATTGCTGCAAATTGCCCAGCAAACCGTCCGTGAAAAAGTGGCAGGTATCCTTGTTCACCTTGCTGAGACCTACAATTACAAGCAAATCGGCATGGGCATCCGTGTCCATGTGGATCGCCAGGAAATGGCTGATCTGGCGGGAACCACCAAGGAACAAGTATCCAGGATTTTGGCAGACTTTGACCAGGAGCAACTGATCCGGTTCAGGGCCAAACACTTCAAATACATTGCAGTTGACAAACTTCGCCAGATTGCCGAAAGACATGCCATGCCATTGGCTGTGCCACAGCATGCAGAAGTATAAAAACAAGACTGCATCATTGTTATATTGGGTGCTACTTCATAACTTCGCGGCTGAAAAAACATAACCATGGCAGCAAAGATAAAAGTGCACAACCCGGTTGTAGAACTCGACGGGGACGAGATGACAAGAATCATCTGGAAATTCATCAAAGACAAGTTGATCCTTCCTTATCTTGAACTTGACATCAGGTATTACGACCTTGGCGTGGAGTACCGCGATGAAACCAATGACCAGGTAACCATTGATGCGGCAAATGCCATCAGGGAGTTTGGTGTGGGCATTAAATGTGCTACCATCACTCCAGATGAGGCACGCGTAAAGGAGTTCAACCTCAAGCAAATGTGGAAAAGCCCCAATGGTACCATCAGGAACATCCTGGACGGAACCGTTTTCCGCGAGCCCATTGTTATCAAGAACATTCCTCGACTGGTAACCAACTGGGACAGCCCTATCATTGTAGGAAGACATGCGTTTGGTGATCAATACCGTGCTACAGATTTTGTGGTTCCTGGCAAAGGAAAACTCACCATCAAATTTGAAGGTGAAGATGGAACAATCATTGAACACGAAGTATACCAGTACAAGGGCGCAGGCGTTGCCTTGAGCATGTACAATACTGACGAAAGCATCATGGGCTTTGCAAGAAGCTGTTTCAACATGGCCTTGCAGAAGGGATGGCCGCTTTACATGAGCACCAAGAATACCATCCTCAAAAAATATGATGGCCGATTCAAAGATATCTTTGAAGAGATCTATCAAAATGAATTCAAGGCTGCATACGAAGCGGCTGGCATTACCTATGAGCACAGGCTGATTGATGACATGGTGGCCAGTGCCTTGAAATGGAATGGCAAGTTTGTATGGGCTTGTAAGAACTATGATGGAGATGTTCAAAGTGATACTGTTGCACAAGGATTCGGTTCCCTAGGTCTGATGACTTCCGTATTGGTTACTCCCGATGGAAAGACCATGGAATCAGAGGCCGCTCATGGAACAGTTACCCGTCACTACCGTGATCATCAAAAAGGAAAGCCTACAAGCACCAACCCTATCGCTTCCATCTTTGCATGGACGCGCGGATTGGCCTTCCGTGGCAAATTGGATGAAAACCAAGCCCTGATTGATTTTGCCAATGCACTCGAAGCTGTTTGTATTGAAACCGTAGAAGAAGGTAAAATGACCAAAGACCTTGCAGTATGTATCCATGGTAACAAGGTTGTTCATGGTGATCATTATCTCTATACTGAAGAATTCCTGGATGCGATTGATAGCAATTTGAAGAAGAAGATGGGGATTTAATGAAGGTTGAAGGGGTTGAAGAGGTTTAGGGGGTTGAAGAAAATACTTAAACCTCTTCAACAGCCAAAGGCGACTTCAACTTCTTCAACCTCTCTCACCTCCCTAAACCTCCCTCAACCTCTAACCCCATCATCCGCTTCCACATCACTTTGGCTGATTCCATGTTGACTCCAGCCATGCGACCGCGTTGAACAATCAGGTCATTGTCTTCGGGATGGCTCAGGTAATAATGAAAGGCAAACCTGCTCTTGGGATTTTGCCATCCATTGATCTGACCAAAACGCAGGTCATTAAAAACAAGTGTGTCCTTCCATTGCTCCACTGTATAATAGCCTTGTGAGAATTGCTTCAACTCCATGACTTCCATGTGGTCTGCCACAGGTTTGAGCAGGTCTTCTTTTTTTTCAATATGATGCAACAAGAAGTCTCCAGGCTTGTCAAAAATGGAACGATAACCCACCTGATAACCTGAACTGTCTTCAATCACCACAAACCAAAGCAGGTTATTGAGCAGGGTTGGCGTGGTAAAGTAGGGTTTGTTGCCTCCAAGGTTTGACACTGCATATTGACGCACATCGCGGTTGATTGCATATTTGTTGTATAGCGCAAATCCCATGTAGAGCATCGCCGTAAAAACCCCTGCCCTGGCCCATTTCAGGCGATGCGAATGATCGGTCTTCAAAAAAATCAGGAAGCCAAAGGCAATGGCAGGCAGGATACTGAAAAGTGGATCCGCCACATAGATGACATTGAAAGATATTCTGGTTGAAGAAAATGGCTCAAACCAGCCTATTCCATAGTTGTTCATGGCGTCCAACAAGAGATGGCAGGCAATTTCAATCAGAAAAAACCAGAACCATTTGCGCAGGCTGATGGGCTCAGCCTTGTGCCACCTGGCGGCAACCAGGGCCAGGAAGAAACTACTGATGATGGCAAACAAAAAGGAATGGGTAATCCCCCTGTGCGCCAACAACTCAGTAGAGACAGGCATCCACATGCCTGCGATGAAATCAATATCCGGAACACTGTTGGCCAAGGCTCCCCACAACATGGCCTTGCGACCTGCATTTTTGTCAAGGATGATTTCGCCAATGCAGGCACCAAGAACAATGTGTGTAAGTGAATCCATCCCTTAAAAATAATTGAAAATCCCTTCCATTCACAAATGCTTATTGAACGACAACCTTGCGCATCGCCTGCTCACCCTTGTCATTGCTTATTTTCAGCACATAATTACCCGGTTTCAAGCCATTAAGCTGAGCAATTCCTGAAGACTGATCAAGGCGATACAGTACATGGCCATTCATGTCCATCATCACCAGTTCTTGCTTGCCCAACATTCGGGTGTTGATGGTGAGTGCGCCTTGGCTTGGATTCGGATAAATATTGATATTTCGGGTATTGCTCAGTTTGATGCTTCGGACAGGACTGAACGTTGATTTACCATCCATATCAATTTGCTTGAGGCGGTAATAAACAACGGATCCATTGATTGGAGTTTTATCCTCAAACGCATACCGAATCGCCACCTGGCTATTGCCGTTTTTTGCTTTTGAATCCACAAAACCAATGTTGGTGAATCCATTTGGATTGCCAACCGACTGCTGCACCTCAAAACCCCTATTATTTGATTCAGTGAGGCTTGACCATTGCAGAAGGTTTGCCTGTTCAGCCGGTTTGACATCAAAAGATCCAAGGGTAACCGGCAGGGCAAAAATCTGTTCCGAGATCAGGATGTCCTGTGTTTTAAAACAGGTATTTTGGCTCACCAAAACCAAGAAAAATGGCCTCAGTTTCCGATTGCCCTGTGCATCTGTATAAAACATGTCCTGGGTAATACTGGCATTCAGGTAGATGGTATTGGATGTTTCAAGTGTTTTGGAAATTCCAGAGACCACCACTGGATCTGTGGCATCAAGCACTCCATTGGGAAGATCATTGAGTCCTCCTTTGTCGTAATACATATAAAATACTGGATTTGCCAAAGCAACGGTCATCAGGGTATTTATAACAGTATACTTTAAATAAAGGACTGTAGGACTTCCGGCAGCATTGTAATCAAAGGTCGGACTCGCATCAGGAATGCGGTTGTTGGTGACCACATAAAAATCAGTGGGCTGCCTTGTGAATGCATTTGATATTTTGTATTCCACTTCCCAGTAATCAAATTGAGGAACAGATGACCCGGTATTCAAAGCTGCCTTGGTTTCAACCTGTGTTTTTTCCCAGGGATAGGCTGCACTGCATCCATTCGGAGTATAGATGAAAGAGAAAGAACTTCCCGAACCTGCACTTTGGTTTGGTGTGTTAAGGTTTGTCAGCTGTATATAATTGAATGTCAGGCTGAATCCATCCAAGCCAACCCCATTTTGCACAGTGAAGGATGTCCATGCGTTGATCTGTAACTGGGCCTTCAGGTGGGGTGTTGAAGTACCGGATATTCCCGTAACCAAAACATCAACCACCTTGTTGTTCTTCACCAGGAAAACATGGTTCTCCCCCGATGACTTTAAAATATCGTTGGACTCAGTTGCATTGAGTGTCTGTGAAACCCCATCCCAGCGTATTTTTTTCACTTGGGAGGTATTCAGCCAATTGACATTGCCATTGTTTTCAACTACAAAATAATTGCTAGCGTTGGCAGATCCCGAGAGGCTCATCACATAAAATCCTGAATCGGAAGCACTCAGCTTATACCTGATGGCCAAACTGTAATTGACAATGGAAGCACCGGAAGAATACAGTTCAATCCATTGCTTGTTTTGCCCATTGTTGGCAGGGAAAATTTCATTCA
>JAJTFY010000072.1 GCA_021299175.1 Chitinophagaceae bacterium | reverse complement strand
GGTATAGAGGGTACAGATGTTTACGCCGGCGACGATCATTTTTTAGCAAAAAAGATCAGGCTGTCGAACCTTGCTGTAACCACTTCGGGAAGCATGAAGAAATTTCGCAAGATGGGAAACCGCTATTGGAGTCATGTTGTTGATCCAAGAACAGGCCTACCAGTAGACAATGGCATTGTTTCCGTTACTGTTATTGGAAAAGACGCCATCACTGCAGACGCCTATGATAATGGTTTTATGGTCATGGGCATTCAATCGGCGCTATTGCTTGCCAATCAATCCAGTGATTTGGGAGTTTATATCGTCTATGTGAATGCCGATGGTTCTTTCTCCGATACTTCCAATGCTTATTTTAGACGGTTTTTACTCCCTCAATGATCTCACTTATTCAAAGTATAGCATCCCGATCCCTGCCATAGATGTCTCGCCGGAAATTTAGTTTTCCATATTCATCAATGAATGCAGTAAAATAGACGATGTATACAGTTGTTTTTTCTTTTAAAAAAACTACGGTTTCTTTTTCCATTTTCATTGCTGAATTTATTTTTTCCAGGTTCCATTCTATTTGTTCTTCCAGTAAAAATAACGCCATTTTTAAGGGTTCCTCAATCCTTATGCAACCATGGCTGAAGGCCCTTGAATTTTCATTGAAAAGGGTTTTGGCTGGCGTGTCATGCATGTACATATTATAGGCATTGGGGAAGATAAATTTAACGCCTCCGAGAGCATTCCAAGGCCCTGGTCTCTGCCTTATTTTCCCATCAAACCATTCCATGTGGTTCTGCTCCATGTAGCCCGGATGCTTTGCTATTTCAGGCAATACCTCTTTTTGCATGATGCTTTTGGGGATGTTCCAATATGGAGCAAAAACAACGTACTGCATGGTACCCTTGAATGTGGCTGTTTTGTCAGATTCTTTTCCCGTTACAATTTTGCTTTTGAAAACTGGCGTACCATTCTTAATGGCAATCAATTCAAATGCCGGTATATTAACAAGGATGTATTTATCACCCATTACTTCCGGAAGATTACGGCATCTTTCCATATTCAGTTTAAGTTGAATGATTCTTTCCTGTACAGAAACATTCAATTCTTTCAACGTTGCTATGCCAATTTTCCCATCAGGGTTTAAGCCATTTCTTGATTGAAATGCTTTAATATCTATTTCCAGATTTTTATCAAATATGCTTGATGTGTCTTTTGTATTCGTTTCATCGGTTTTTGCCAGGCGCTTTCTGATATGTTGCACCAGTTCATTGCTGTCGCCCAATTGTAACGTTTTCTTTTTCCATTGTATTTTAGTCCAGCCACCATTTTTTTCAATGTTCTGATACCGGATAATTTCTTTTTCAAGCCCTTGATGACAAAAGGATCTGATAGAAACTGTGTCTTTGTTGATGGTTTGGAATTGCCGGGCTTGTATCTGATTGAACAAGAAAAAGGAAAAAATCATTGAGAGGAGGGTATTGCATCTCATCCCGTTAATTTATGCAATAAAAAAGCCCCCTGAAACCAGGGGGCT
This sequence comes from Chitinophagaceae bacterium, assembly GCA_021299175.1. GTDB lineage: Bacteria > Bacteroidota > Bacteroidia > Chitinophagales > Chitinophagaceae > Pollutibacter. The sequence goes on along the minus strand of JAJTFY010000072.1, from coordinate 8,883 downwards.
TGATAAAATTTTGCGTTAGTATTATTCCGCAACGATTTCGAGAGCAATTTCGGTTTCGTTTCCGTTTCCGAAATCAACTTTTGCCTTGTAGCTTCCCAATTCCTTGATTTCATCAAGCAATTGAATGCGACGGCGATCGATCTCATATCCTTTCTGCTCACGTACTGCCTTGGCAACCTGAACAGTGGTAACACTTCCGAAGATCTTGCCGCTTGTACCGGTTTTGGCACCAATGGTTACAGGACCTTCTTGCAATGCTGCGATGACCTTGTTGATTTCAGCAAGCATCTTCTCTTCTTTTTTCCTTATTTGTTTGAGGCGCTCCTCAAGTTGCTTAAGGTTTGAAGTAGAGGCTTCTACTGCCATTTTCTGTGGAATAAGAAAATTACGTGCGTAACCATTTTTAACGGTTACCACTTCATTTGCTCCACCAAGGTTGTTAACGTCTTGAATCAAAATAATTTGCATAATCTTCTTTTTAAAAGTTTTACCAACTCCAATCCCGTTTTGGGACTGTCACACCATCAGGTGATTAGGTTGGAGGTTCTACTTCAACAAATCTGTAACGTATGGCAACAATGCCATCTGACGGCCACGCTTGATGGCTTCAGATACCTTGCGCTGATACTTCAGTGAGTTACCTGTGATGCGGCGTGGCAACATTTTGCCTTGCTCATTCAGGAACTTCTTTAGGAATTCGCCGTCTTTGTAATCGATGTAACGGATACCATATTTCTTGAAACGGCAGAATTTCTTCCTTGGTTTCTCGGTTTTAATGGCTGTCAGGTACTTGATCTCATTTGCTTTTGCCATGATATTAGCCCTCCACTGCTTTTTCGGTTCCGGTAGATACACCACTTCTCTTTTTTGTGTTATACTCGACGGCGTATTTATCGAGTTTGATAACAATGTGACGGAGTACCTGCTCGTCACGCAGGAGCTGAATCTTCAGCTTTTCATTCATGTCGGATGGCGCTACATATTCCATAACCCAGTAGATTCCCGTAGTCTTCTTCTGGATGGGGTAGGCCAGTGATTTCAACCCCCAGGGGTTGCTATGTACGAGAGAACCACCGCCAGCAGTGATAAAATCGACATATTTCTTCTGAGCAGTTTTGAATTCTTCCTCGCTCAGAACAGGGGTAAAAATCACCATCAATTCATAATTTTGCATAAACCCTGTATTTATTGATTTGATAATGGGGGGCGAAGGTAATGCTTTTTTGCCATTTTTGCCTATATTTTATTCTCATTTTGTCTTTTTTTATCCTGGTCAATCCTTCACCTGAGTGCCAACCTGTCACTTTTGCCTTTTGGCATTCATTTTGTCCCCCTGCAACTAAAATCTAGCATATGCAAAAAGGACAAATACGGGTTCAGACGGAGAACATTTTCCCTATCATCAAGAAGTTTCTCTACAGCGATCACGACATTTTCCTGCGTGAACTCATTGCCAATGCGGTAGATGCTACGCAAAAATTAAAGGCGTATTCATCCGCTGGAGAGGCCAAAGGGGAGTTGGGGGAATTGCGCATAGATGTGATTCTGGATAAAGAAGCCAAAACACTGACCATTGCCGATAGGGGTATTGGTATGACCGCAGAAGAAGTTGATAAATACATCAACCAGGTGGCTTTTTCAAGCGCTGAAGAATTTCTAGAAAAATACAAAGGTCAGAATGAGGCCAATATTATTGGTCATTTTGGTCTTGGATTCTACAGTGGTTTTATGGTAAGTGAAAAGGTGCAACTCAGCACCCTTTCTTACAAAGAGAATAGCGAAGCTGTTGTTTGGGAATGTGACGGAAGTCCTGAATTCTCCCTACAACCCACAGAAAAAAAGGAGAGGGGTACTTCCATCACCCTTTTTATCAATGAGGAAAGCCAGGAATTTCTTGATGCTGCCAAAATAAAAGGGATTTTGGATAAGTTCTGTAAGTTCCTTCCAGTGCCCATTTTCTTTGAAGAAAACCAAATCAACAATACCAATCCGGCATGGGTCAAGAAACCTGCAGAACTGGAGAAAAAGGATTATGAAGATTTTTATAAATCACTGTATCCTTTCAATGAAACTCCTTTGTTTTGGATTCACCTCAACGTAGATTATCCATTTACCTTGACGGGTATTCTCTATTTCCCCAAGATCAAGCAGTCCTATGAAATCCAAAAGGACAAGATTCAATTGTACTCCAACCAGGTCTTTGTAACAGATGAGGTCAAAGATATTGTTCCTGAGTTCCTGATGCTGTTGCAAGGGGTGATCGATTCCCCAGACATTCCGCTCAACGTCAGCAGGAGCTATTTGCAGGGCGATCCTAACGTGAGAAAAATCAACAGCCATATCACCAAAAAAGTAGCTGACAAGCTGGATGAGATATTCAGGAATGAGAGAAAAGAATTTGAAGAGAAGTGGGAAAGCCTCGCGCTGTTTGTGAAGTATGGCATGATTACAGACGATAAGTTCCGTGAGAAAGCGGATAAGTTTCACATCATGCAGGATGCGGCTTCCGGATCTTTTTATACACTGGAAGAATACAGGTTGGCTGCAGAAACATTGCAGAAAAACAAAGATGGTAAATTGGTAATCCTTTACACCACAGATCCTGTGCAGCAAGATGCTTATATCAAATCTGCCCAAGAGAGGGGTTATAAGGTAGTGAAGATGGATACGCTTGTTGATGCATCCTTCATCGGTCAGATTGAATCAAAATGGGACAATGTCCAGTTTACGCGAGTAGACGCAGACATTACTGATAACCTTATTGATAAGCAAGAAGACAACAATTCTGTGCTCTCAGAAAAAGAAGTCGAAACGCTGAAATCTTTGTTTGATTTCAAGGTGGATAATTTAACCATCAATGTTGAAGTCAAGGGATTGAGTGCAGACGCAGCACCTGTTGTAGCTACAAGGCCTGAGTTTATGAGAAGGATGAAAGATATGGCATCCATGAGTGGCCCCATGGGCAGCTTTTATGCCAACATGCCTGATGAAGTATTGCTGACGGTCAATGGTAACAACAGCATTTTTAATGCAATTCTTGCCGTTGATAATGCAGATATGCAGTCGAAACAGGTAAGGAATTTGGCTGATCTCGCATTGTTGTCCCAGGGCATGTTGAAGGGTAGTGAACTCACTGCATTTATTACCAGAAGTGTTGAGCTGATGAAGGCATAGTGCGATGCCTCCCATCATTTTTTAATCTTTCAGGACCGGCCATTGCCGGTCCATTTTTTTCCAGCTACTTCAAAATCGATGACCTTCATTTGAAGGGTGGTGACTCCCCTGAAATGATTCTCTTCTAGAGTAAAAACGATATCAAGGGAGGATGAATCTTCCAGCAATTTGAAACGCTCTGCCATATTGAATCCTATGCCTGTTATCTGCGCACCGTTCTGTTCCACTTCAAAGCGTACATGTTCATCTTTTACAATGCGACAACCTGCATCCTTTACATTTTGTAAACAAAAAACAGGTCGCATGTTCTCAGGGCCAAACGGTTCCATCTGCTGTAGAATCCTAAAGAAAGAAGGTGTCAGGTCATGCAGTGCTACAATAGCATCAATCACTATTTCCGGAATCAGTTGCTCTTCGGTGAGTTGTGCTGATGCTATTTCTTCAAATCTTTGCTGAAAGTTTGTCAATTGATCAGGCATCAAGGTCATCCCAGCAGCAAAATAATGTCCACCAAAGCCTAGCAGCAAATCACTGCAATATTCAAGTCCATCATGAATGTTGAATCCGGGGATGCTCCTGGCACTTCCGGCAAGAATGTCTCCACTTTTGGTAATCACAATGGTGGGTCTGTAATACTTATCCAGCAGCCTGCTTGCCACAATGCCAATGACCCCTTTGTGCCAACCAGCATCAAAGACCACTGTGGATTTTTTTGACGCCAATGAAGGGTCGGCAAGCAACATTTGAATGGCCTCTTCAGTAATTTGTGCATCTGCTTCTCTGCGTGAATTGTTATCCGTCTGGAGCAAAGCGGCAAGCAGTTTTGCCTCCTCAGGATCTTTCTCTATAAAGAGCGATACGGCTTTTTTGGCATCGTCCATTCTCCCTGCTGCATTGATCCTTGGACCAATCATGAAGGAGAGGCTGCCAATGGTGATTTCTTTTCCTGATCCGCTCAATTCAATCAGTGCCTTTATCCCTGTAGATGGATGGATATTGACTTGTTTGATGCCATGATAGGCAAGGATCCTGTTCTCTCCTGTGATGGGGACAATGTCTGCTGCAATAGCCGTGGCAACCAATTGAAGATAGGGGAGGTATTCATCTTCTTCCAAACCCAGGTCAGAGCATAATGCCTGAATCAATTTGAAGCCAACACCGCATCCACAGAGTTCTTTATAAGGGTATAGGCAATTCTGCTGCTTCGCATTCAGGATGGCATACGCAGGAGGAAGCTCAGCCCCAGGCAGATGGTGATCGCATATAATGGTATCAATTCCCATTGCTTTTGCCTCTGCAATCAATTCCACTGATTTGATGCCACAGTCCAGCGTAATCAGTAGCGAGAATCCATTTTCGGCCGCATAGGCAATACCCTGGCTGGAAAGGCCATATCCTTCTCGGTATCTGTTTGGGATGTAGAATTCAAGCTGCTTCTCATCATAAATTTTGGTGAGAAAATCATACATGATGGCTACCGCAGTTGTTCCATCAACATCGTAGTCGCCGTAAACAAGAATCTTCTCATGTTGCGAGATGCCTTCAACAATTCTTTCGACAGCAAGATGCATATCCTTCATCAAAAAGGGATCATGCAAGTCTGAAAGGGCTGGTCTGAAAAATGACTTAGCCTTTTGGTAGTCATCAATCCCCCTGTGGGCAAGAATACCACATAGCACTGGATGAATTTTGAGTTCATTTCTCAACGCTTCTGTTGCTTGAAGTGGCAGGTTGATTGTTCGCCAACGCTTTGGGGATGCACACATCTTATTTTTTTCTTTCAGTTGTGAATCTTACCATTTCTGAAAGGGCTTCCCTTGCATCCGATGCCGGAAAACTTTCAAGTAAATCAAGTGCTGCTTTTTTGTAGGTAGCCATCACGTCTTCAGCATATTGAATGCCCCCGGCTTTTTTCACCTCGTTTATGACGAGCTGAACACTTGATTTGTCCTTGTTTTTATTTTTGATGATGTAGATGAGCTTTCTCCTTGTCTCCGCAGAAACTGTTTTCAAGGTATAGATGAGCGGAAGGGTCAGTTTTTTCTCCCGGATATCATTTCCTGTCGGCTTTCCAACGTCTTCTGCACCATAATCAAAAAGATCATCCTTGATTTGGAAGGCTATCCCGGTATTTTCGCCAAACAGGCGCAATTTTTCAGTCAATACATCATCCTGACTGGCTGAAAAAGCACCCGCAGCGCAGGCTGAAGCCAGCAGAGAGGCTGTTTTGTTTTTGATGATGGAGAAATAATCTTCTTCTGTGATATTGAGGAGTCTGGATTTTTCTAGCTGCAATAACTCACCCTCACTCATTTTTTTAACGGCATCTGAAAGAATCTCCAGCACCTTAAAATCCTTGTTTTCAAGGGATAGCAACAGGCCTTTTGCCAGCAAATAGTCCCCAACCAAGACAGAGGCCTTGTTTTTCCAAAGGGCATAGACTGAAAAGAAGCCCCTTCTTTCTGATGCCTCATCCACCACATCATCATGAACAAGGGTGGCTGTATGCAGCAATTCTACCAATGAAGCTGCCCTGTAGGTAACTGGGGTTATCTCCCCACAGAGCCTTGCAGCAAGCAAAACAAACATGGGCCTGAGCTGTTTTCCCTTCGTTTTGACAACATATTTCAAAATCCTGTCCAACAAGGGGACGTTGCTTTTGACGGCCTCTTTGAACAAAGATTCGAACTGTTTTAGCTCAACGGCTATAATTTCTTGTGGGTTTATCATTCCGGGACTGCGAACTTACGCAATATTTTCCTCCCTTGCTGTTCATTTTCCCTCATTAAATAGGGGGAAAATAATTGTATTCCAATAAAAAATTAATGGGATGGCATTTTTTCTCACTTAAAAGCGAAAAAACAGTGGTATTTATGGCAAGTAAAAAGTATGCTTTTATCCTTGGTCTTTTGGCCCTGGTGATGACTACCCAGGCACAAATGTCTGCAAAGGGTGGTTCTGATTGGAAGGACTCTTCATTGATTCCTCCATCAAGAATGGCACAGCACAATGAGTTTCTGAACAACCAGTACATTTTCCCTGCAAAGCCCCGCAATCAGTGGGAAGTAGGATTTAAAGTTGGCGCTCCAAACATCAGTGGTGATGTCAGTACAGTTTTCCCAACTTTCGGATATGGTTTGCATGTTAGGAAGTCTATCGGTTACATTGTATCATTGAGGGCAGAGCTAAATAGCGGTACTGCTGTTGGATTGAATTGGAAGGATAGTTACAATTACATGAACAATCCTGCATGGAAAAATAATGGTTACAGAGGAAATCAACGCATTTATACTGGTGTTGGCAATCAAACTGTGGGTTTGGTTACTGCTACCGATAGGGTTTTCTACAATTACAAAACCAAGCTTAATGACTTGAGCGCTCAAATGCTTTTCAACCTTAGCAACATTCGTTTTCACAAAGCTGAGCCAAAGTTTGGCCTTTATGCTATTATCGGTTTGGGTGTCACTTTCTATGAAACGAACATCGATGCGCTCAATGCAAGTGGTCAAAAATACAATTTCAACTCAATTCCCGGAGGAACCAATGCAACACGCAATGACACTAAGTCAGCGTTGAAATCTTTGTTGGATGGTACTTACGAAACTGCAGGAGAAACAAATACACAATACAACAAGAAGTTATTTGGTAAAACCTCAAAAACAAATGCTTCTTTTGGTATGGGATTTGCCTTCAAACTTTCCAAGCGAGTTAACTTGGCACTTGAGGATAGAGTGACATTTTTGGCAGATGATTTGTTGGATGGACAACGTTGGAGCGCTTCTCCTCTTGGGGATGCTACTGCAACAACTCACTATGACACATACAATTTCTTGTCTCTTGGATTGAACATCAACATTTTCTAAATCTTATTAATTCTCATCAAATTTTCCAAATATGAAACTGAATAAAATATTCTCGGTTCTGTTCTTGGGTTTATTCCTCCTCGCAGGATTGGACACCTTTGCACAGAAAAAATCTAAGTCTGTCGAGCCTCTTTACTGGAAGAATCCACTTGAATTTTCTTATGGTGAATTGAATTCTCCCAAGAGGATGAAAATGCCTAAAGTTGTTCTTGATGATGCTGATGGTGATGGTGTTGCTGACCAATTCGATATGGAACCAAATACACCTGCCGGAGCCCCTGTTGATACCCATGGTGTTAGCAAGGATACAGACGGTGATGGCGTTCCTGATTACAAGGACAAGCAATTGATCACCCCTACAGACTGTCAACCAGTTGATGCAAATGGTGTCGGTAAATGCCCTGAGCCTCCTTGCTGCAAGAACATGGTTGTTCCTGCTCCAGTTACTTGCAACATGGGTAATATCCCAAGCGTAAGCTTTGCAAAGGCATCTTCAACTTTGTCTAAAGAAGCTCAAAGCCTTTTGGCTTCTACTGCTGACAGGCTGAAAAATAACCCTGCCTGTAAAGTATTCATCACTGGATATGCAGAGGCTTCAAAAGCCAGCCAGCAGCTTAGCTGGGATAGGGTTAATGCAATCATGACTTACCTTACTGAAAAGCAAGGAATTGCTGCTGATCGTTTGATCAATAAATATGGTCAAGCCGATGGCGATGTCAATACAATTGACTTCAGCGCTACAGGAGAAGTAGTTGATGCGCCGAATACGGTTCCAGCTCCTCATCCGAACTTGCGCTCAAAGAAATAAATTGATCCCAAAAGATAGCGGTGCCCTCCTGTGAAGGAGGGCACTTTTTTTTATGACTTGTTTAACCTGGACTATTATTTAAAGAACTTAATTTAGTTTCTTCTGCTAATTGCTTAACTTTGTCATCCGTTTATGAAGTTGAAAAATATCCTGGTTTTTGTGGTGATCCTTTTGCTTGGTGCCTGTTCCAAATTTGGAAAGGTATTGAAGAGCAAGGATTTTGAGTACAAGCTGAAAATGGCCAATACCTACTTTGAAAAAAAGGAATTTCGCCAGGCCCAGGTCTTGTATGAAGAACTTTTTCCCGTTTTCAAGGGAACCCCTCAGTTTGACGACCTGTATTATAATTATGCTTTTTCCCATTACAACATGAGGGATTACGAAACCGCAGAAAACCTTTTCAAAGGCTATCTGGAGGTTTTCGCCAACAGCAAAAGGGCTGAGGAAGTTGAATACATGCAGGCAAATTGTTATTTCAAACAATCCCCCAAGCCAGAGCTGGAGCAGTCCAATACCATAAAAGCGATTGGAATGTTTCAGGTATTCATCAATACACACCCTGAATCGCCCAAAAGCAAGGAGGCTGAAGCCATCATCGCCAAGTGCCAGGCAAAACTGGAGACCAAGGAATTCCTCTCCGCCCAATTGTATTTTAATGTAGGTCAATTCAAAGCTGCAGCCCTTGCCTATACAACCTTGATCAACAACTATCCTGATTCTCCCAAGGGAGATGAATACAAATTGATGTCCATCAAGTCATATTTCAAGTATGCGACCATGAGTGTTGATGAGAAAAAAGAGGAGAGATATGCAAAAGTTGTTCTTGAGGTGGAAGATTTTCAGGACAGGTTCCCTGAAAGTAAATTAGCAAAAGAAGCAGAACGTTACTTAACTTTGACAAAAAATAACCTTAAAATTTTAAATAATGAGCAGACTTCGCAGGCAGCTGGGAAATAACCTTACCAATGTAGCTGAGACCAAGGACCTGAATGAAATCAAGAGCAAAACTGGTAACCTTTACCAGTCTATTTCTATCAT
>JAJTFY010000164.1 GCA_021299175.1 Chitinophagaceae bacterium | reverse complement strand
TTTTCTGATGGGTGATGGTACCGTTGATTCCGGAATATTTTTGCGTTCAGAACACGACCAGATCCAGATTGGGATTTCCGGATCATTGAAACGCGACCTTACTGCATCGCCCTATATTCCTAAAAAAGGCTATCCTGTGGAAGCCAAGGTCAAGGATATTTTGAAACTGAAAGATTGGAATACCATGAAGGTAAAGGTTGTGGGAAGCACCTACACCGTTTGGTTGAATGGCAATGAAGTGATGACCTATACATCAGACAACATGCCTGCATCCGGACCGGTTGGTTTTCAGTTGCATCCCGGCAATGAGATGTCTTGCAGTTTCAAAAACATCAGGTTGGCTGCGCTGTAGTCCTATCATTCATTTATCGCCCCAAAACAAAACCATGAACAAGATTCCTGCCATTTCTCTATTGCTATCCCTTTGTGCTTCCTCAGTCACCGCTGATGTAAAACCCAACGGCATGTTCAATGACCATGCCGTATTGCAGCAAGGCATCAAGATACCCGTTTGGGGCAGCGCCGCCGACGGAGAAAAAGTTACTGTTTCCATGAATGGACAGACCGTCAGCACAGTGGCACAAAATGGGAAATGGGAAGTTTCATTAGCACCTATCCCTGCAGGAGGGCCATATACATTGATCATCCAGGGCAACAATACCATCACCCTGAACGATATCATGGTCGGAGAAGTTTGGCTGGCCAGCGGGCAGTCGAACATGGAGCGCCAACTCGGGCCAAGGAGAGGACAGCAACTCCTCACCAATTGGTTGGAAGAGAAAAAAAATGCAGCCAACAACAATATCAGGATGATCACCATCCCGTTAAAAACAAACAGCCAACCGCAGTCAGACATCAAGGCCGATTGGAAGGTTTGTGACACCAGTTCAGTAGTGGAGTTTTCTGCAGTGGCGTATTTTTTTGCCCGCGACCTGCAGGCAAAACTGAATGTGCCCATCGGCATCATCCATTCTTCCTGGGGCGGCACTCCCGCGGAAAAATGGATCAGCAAAGAGGCCATGATGGCCAATGATACACTGGTGCAGGGACTGATGAAGGCAGATGAAAAAAGAAAGTCTGCCTACAACGGATTGTACAATGCAATGATTGCGCCCTTGATTCCTTATGCGATCAAAGGAGCCATCTGGTACCAGGGCGAAAGCAACAGGACTGAAACTCAACTCTATCAAACGCTTTTCCCTGCCATGATCAACGACTGGAGAAGCCGCTGGAAAATCGGTGATTTCCCATTCTTGTTTGTGCAGGTTGCGCCCTACAAAGACATGCCTCCTGAAATCAGGGAATCACAACTCATTTCTTATCAAAGGGTATCCAACACATCAATGGTGGTTACCACTGATTGCGGTGATTGCAAAGACATCCACCCCGTGAACAAACAGCCGGTGGGATATAGGCTTTCATTGGGTGCTGTTCAAACATCGGTCAAGCGCAGTGGAAACAAAATTGTATTGGGATTTGATCATGCCGCAAAAGGATTGATGAAAAACGACGCATTGAAAGGATTTGAGATCAGCGCAGGTGGGGATGCATTTGTTGCAGCCAAGGCAAAAGTGAAGGGAAAGACGGTGGTTGTATGGTCTGAGGAACTCAAAGAAGCGCCGGTCTCTGTTCGGTATGGTTGGAGCAATTGCATGGACGTAAACCTTTTCAACAAGGAGTCTTTGCCCGCATCTCCATTCAGGGTTAAACTGTAAATGTCAAAACGATTAAAACAACTATATGAAAAGAATCTTACTGGCCTTTTTGATTGCAGGATTTTCATTTTCTGCGATGGCACAAAATGCATACAACCTTGTTCCAGTGCCCAAACAATTGACCCCTGCCGAGGGCAGTTTCACCATCAAAAAGAGCACGGGCATAGCCATTGGCGATGAGGCTTTCAGGTCTGTGGCTGACATGCTGGCTGCACAATGCCAAACCGTTTCAGGCATCGTCCTTCCTGTGAAAACAGGCAAGGCTACATCAGGCATTGTATTTGTGATGAACAGCGCTCTTGGTGATGAGGCGTATGCATTGAATGTAACATCCAAAAAAATTGAAGTGCAGGCCAAAACCGGCAAGGGTGCTTTCTATGCCTTGCAGACCCTCATGCAGCTCATGCCTGCGCAGATCCATGGAAAGGATTTGTTGGCAACTGCATTGACCATCCCCAATTGCAACATTGCTGATGAGCCCCGCTTCAGCTACCGTGGTTTGATGCTGGATGTAGGCCGTCATTATTATCCCGTTGATCATATCAAAAGGTTCATTGACCTGATGGCGATGTACAAAATGAATATTTTCCATTGGCACCTGACAGAAGACCAGGGCTGGAGAATCGAGATCAAAAAATATCCATTGCTTACCAAAATTTCTTCCATCAGAAAAGAGTCCACGGTTGGGCGTTACAGCGACAAGAAGTTTGATGGCAAGCCATACGGAGGATTTTACACACAGGAGGAAGTGAAAGATATCGTTGCCTATGCGGGCAAAAAGTTCATCACGGTCATCCCTGAAATTGAAATGCCAGGGCACTCTCAAGCTGTGCTTGCCGCTTATCCGCAATTGGGCGCCAATGCAGATAGGATTTACCAAGTGGGCACCAAATGGGGCGTTTCAGAAGATGTTCTGTTTCCGCGCGAGGAGACCTTTACCTTCTTGGAAAATGTATTGACTGAAGTGATGGCCTTGTTCCCTGGTCCGTATATCCATATTGGTGGCGATGAGTGTCCAAAAGCACAATGGAAAGAAAGCCGTTTCTGCCAGGACCTGATCAAGAAAGAGGGATTGAAAGACGAGCACGAACTGCAGAGCTATTTTATCCGCAGGATTGACAAGTTCATCACATCCAAGGGAAGAAAATTATTGGGATGGGATGAGATCCTTGAAGGAGGATTGTCGCCCAATGCAACCGTGATGTCCTGGAGAGGAACAGCCGGTGGTGTTGAGGCAGCCAAGCAGGGACATGATGTGGTGATGTCGCCCAACAGCTTTTTGTATTTTGATTATTACCAGGCTGATCCCAAGACCGAGCCCATTGCCATCGGCGGAAACCTGACCCTTGCCAAGACCTATTCCTTTGAACCCTATTTGCCTCTTATTTGCCCGAACTCAATGCCCAGGAAGCAAAGCATGTGATTGGCATCCAGGGCAATGTTTGGACAGAGTACATCAAAGATTTGCCCTATGCAGAGTACATGACCTACCCAAGGGCTTTGGCCTTGGCAGAAATTGCCTGGTCTCCCATGGCATCAAAAAATTATGTTGATTTTAAAAAGCGTGTAACAGGCCATTTGCCTGTGTTGGACGTATTGAAAGTCAATTATGCCAAAGCGTTTTTAAAGCAGTAGGATGAAAAAAATAATCGTTGTATTCATCGGGTTGATATTTTCAGTTGGTGTTTTTTCACAGGAAAAAAAGAAGCAAAAATTGGTGCTGGACAATACCAAGCCTTTGCTCACACTGGATGCCAGCTGTGGCACATGCATGTTCAAGATGAAGGGGGATGGTTGCAAGCTGGCCGTAAGGATTGAAGGCAAGGATTATTTTGTGGATGGAACAGGTATCGATGACCATGGCGATGCACATGACCAGGAAGGTTTCTGCAATGCCATCAGCAAGGCCAAGGTGCAGTTCTGCAATGCCATCAGCAAGGCCAAGGTGCAGGGCAAGGTAAAAGGTGATAAGTTCAAGGTCAGCTATTTTGAATTGCTGAAAAAAGAGACCAAGTAGAATACGCATCAGTTCACCACATGCTATAACGACAAAGGCAGGAATTTCTTCCTGCCTTTTTTCGATGCCAAGTGGTGATCATGATTTTTGAAGTCATAAAACCATTTGAATCTGATTCCGCAGGTAGAGCGCTAAGCGAATAAACAGTATCCTGTTTTTTCGGAGTAGGCTACGGATGTCTTTTGAACATCGGGGCTTTTCTCCTGCTTCGCCAGACTCTATGCTGCTGAACTGGTGTAAAGATAGGGTCAAGGGATAGCGTGAATGAATGACGCCAGGCATGTGTTTTCCTGTTTGTAATCAGTTTTCAGACCCATCCTAAAAAAAATTCAATGCACGCCTAAATTCTGTAAGTTTAAGCATTCAAAAAATCACACCATGTTCAAGCGAATTCTTTTTGCCATCACAATCATCACCACTTTTCATTCCCAGTTGTTTGCCCAACAAAAAATCAAGCATGTCGTCTTGATAGGTGTTGATGGTATGGGAGCCTACGCGTTCAAGAAAGCCCAACTGCCTTTGATGCAATCCATGATGGCCAATGGTTCCTGGAGTCTTGAGGCCAGGTCTGTGTTGCCGAGTTCCAGCGCAGCAAACTGGGCTTCAATGA
>JAJTFY010000071.1 GCA_021299175.1 Chitinophagaceae bacterium | reverse complement strand
AAAAAGGAAAAAAGTGAATAGAATTGATTTCCGGACGATGGTTTGTTTCATAAGTTGAAAATAAAATTAAAGACTGAAGTCACAAAACGAAATTACTTAATTCTGTATTCAATAACCCTATCTGCAACATGGATAGGACCGCTATTGCTGAGAATACCTCCTGTCCTGATCAAGGTAAACCGTTGGGTAGCATAAGAAATGGTTCCTGGAAAATCATTGACCCTGATTTTGGAATCCCTATCATTGACAACCCTTAACACCATGGTTCCGTCTGCATTTAGCGGATCAGCATTTTTGGGCATCAGGGTCTTCATTTCTATATTATCCGGGGTGAGGTTCTCAAAGGTATATTGCCCATCTGAGATGAGGTAAAGAAAATAGTTCTTCACGAAGGCCACCGGATAATCAGACCACTTGGTTGCGGCTTTTCCAGCTATGGTGTAACGCCCAAAAAAGCAATCAGTTGTTGCCCTTCCCCCAGAAATTCTCAGGATAGCATCATTGTGTAAAAAGAGAAATGTTCTGTTGGATTTTTGGTATTCCATGGTATCAATTCCTGCATACCGGACGCCTTGGTACATCAGCTTGAAAATGGTATCAGTAGGGCTTCGGTAACTTCTGTCTTGAAGGTATTCGAGTGAGGTCTTGTTTATTTTTGGATCAAGTACTGAAGTAACATGATCTACACTTTGCTGGAGCTTAAGCCCTAGCATTTTTTTGCAACCCGAACCCGACACCACCACCAATGCCAAAAGGAGAAAGAAAATAATCGATGAAGATTTTTGTTGAAATATATGTTTCATAAAACCAATATTTGAAGTTTAACTGTAACTATTCAGAATAGGGGGCGTTCTGTGTCAGCAATGAATTTCTGGTAAGCGCATCTCTGGAAATAGGCCATAAGATTTTCCTTGGATCGGTAAACCCTGTTTCTACTAGACGCAGAAAACGTTGTCTTTTCCGAATCAATGGATCCATGGCGGAAATTACTTTCCCTGTTCTAACAAGATCAAACCAGCGCCTACTCTCAGCAAACAACTCCATTTGCCTTTCGTCTAAAATTGCATTCTCAACAGTTTCAACAGTAGCAAAACTCGCAGGAACAAGTGGCTTAGCCTTGCGCAAAGACCTGACTTTATTCAATATGGCAAATGATCCGGTTTTATCCCCTGTTCGGTTCAAGGCCTCAGCCCTCAACAAGAGAATATCGGCAGTTCTGTACAATGGCAATTTGGCATTGCTTTCATTCCGGATGGGTATTTTTGGTTTGCCTGTTACTGGATCCAAATCATAAAATTTCCAGATTTGCGTTACATCCGTGAGTGAGTTTACTACATTGGTGTCATACGCAACCGCTCTGCGGATATCATTTTTATCCGCTTCAAATTTCAAGAAGGCAACACTGTCAATTTCATAATTTGAAGTATTTCCACTGCTTCCAATCCTCAAAGCAATTTCGTTACCGCCGTCTTTAAGATAGTCCCAATTCAAGGCCCATACTGCTTCTTTGCTGGTGGCTGGATTTGTAAAAATATTTCTATAATCAAGGTGTGTTGTTGCTGTAACATCATACTTATAAGGCAATGCACTGAAAGCGGCAGAGGACGCCAGCGCAGCTGCATAGTCCTTCTTCCACATGTGTACATCCGTCAACATGGCCAAAATTGCACCCTGGTTGATCTCAAAAACAAGGTTTACGTTTTTATTGATCAGTGAAAGTGCCTTTGTCAAATCAGGAATAATAACGCTGTTGATGACAGAATCTGCAGGAGTTCGCGGCTTCTTGGGGTCATCATTCACATTTTCGTAAGGGGTCAGCCAAACTGGAACCGCACCCCAAAGGCGAACTGCATAAAAATACATGTATGCACGAATGGCATGGGCCTGTGCAAGATAATGGTCGCGATCAATGATGGAAAGAGACTTCACTGTTGGAAGGTTCTTGATCGATGCATTTGCCCTTGCAATGGTCATATAAAGATCATTCCAATTGGCAGTGGTGGTCAAGGATGTAAGACCATTCATGGTCACCAGGATTTGATAATCACCAGTGCCACTATAGGTGAAATTATCAGAACGCGCATCACCCCAGTCGATATAACTGTCTGTAAGTGTTTTTTGCAGTGCGTCATAAATGGCAGCATTGCCCAAACGTGCATCCTCACTTGTTTTCCAAAAAAGATCATTGGAAAGTGATGATATAGGTTGCTGGTCAAGGAACTTTTCACAACTGGTCAATGCAATGACCAAGGGCAATATACATATGATTAATTTTTTCATCGAGTTCAATTTTAAAGATTAATATTGATTCCACCACCAAACTCTCTGCTCCTTGGGTAACGGCCATTGTCAACACCCATTTCAAGCGGATTATTGAAATCAATCTCAGGATCATACCATGAGTAATTGGTCCAAGTAAGAAGATTGTTGCCATATGCAAATGCATTGATAGACTTCATCTTGAGTTTCTTCATCCACTTTGATGGAAGCGAATAGCTCAGCCTCAAATTCCTTAACCTGATAAAAGAGGCATCTTCAAGATAAAGGCTGCTCAATTCTCTGGAATTTCCCAAACCATTGTTTTGTGCCATATACCATTTGGTAACATCCCCCTGGTTGAACCAAGCGCCACGGATATAATCAGGATGTGGTGTTACATTAACAGTAACCACCTTGTTCATGTCGGCCAATGCCTTGTTGTAAATTTTGGCACCCCAACTTACATAAAAATTAAAGGATAGTGTCAACCCCTTGTATGTTACTGAATTCGATAAGCCGGCAATAAATTTAGGTTGCGCATTTCCCAGTTCAATCCTGTCATTGTCGTCGATAACACTATCAGCGATCGTGTTCTGCCAAATCATATCTCCTCCTTTCAAGAGGTTTCCTTGGGTGTAGAGCTTATTGATTTTTCCTGTGTAAGGTTTACCACCCATGGTATATGCTCCTGTAGGGACATTGTTTGCACCAATGACCGGTGTCAACATCTGCCAGCTTTCATCATATGCATTGGATGCATCGTATGGGTATACTCCCAGTGCCTTCCATCCATAAAAATTACCCAACAATCCACCAGCTTCTGTCTGCCAAAAAGAAGAACGAAGGGTAATGTTATTATACAGGCTTTTAACAGTAGCCCTATTGAAGGACATGTTATAAATAATATTCCATTGTACATTTTTCTTCCGAACAGGATTGGCATTGATGGAAAACTCAAGTCCTTTATTTTGGATGGAGCCCACATTTACATTGACATTGTTGTATCCAGTCTCAGTTGGCAATGGTGCCCTGTAAAGTAACTTGTCTGTAATCTTGTTATAATAGTCCATGGTAAACTGTAAGCGATTACCAAGAAATGAGAGGTCAAGACCAACATTTGTCTGCATTGTAGACTCCCAGCTCAGCCTGCTGTTGCCAAAAATATTGAAAGGGGCAACACCAGAAGCACCATTGTAATAGTTGTCTCCAAAAGTATAGCGTTGAATTGCATCATAGGCGCCTATCCTGTCGTTACCGGTTTGGCCATAACTGGCCCTCAGCTTTCCTTCTCCAAGGAATTTTTCTGCCCACTGCATGAAGGACTCATCCGAGAACCTCCATCCAACAGAGGCAGAAGGAAAGAATCCCCAGCGGTTCTCCTTTCCAAATTTTGAAGAGGCATCAGTCCTGAAATTGCTGTTGAACAGGTATTTTCCTTTATAGCTGTAGCCAACTCTTCCAAAGCCGGAAAGGGATGTACTGCGTTGCTCGCTGCTGGTTGCATTGGTAATGATCTGTGCAGAGTTGAATGTAAGTACTGTCTCTGACACATAGTTGGTTCCAGACATGCTCGATGATCTCCAAAAATCATTGTCCGCGCTTGTCCCCAACACTGCAGTAAGTGAATGATCTTTCCCAATTTTTTTACTGTAATTGAAAAAGGCCTGGGTCATCCAGTATGTTTTAAGATCATTGTTGATTGATCCACTGTTGTCTATTCCCGTATTGCTCACAATCATTGGACTGAAGCGAAGGTTTTCAGTATTGTTGACACGGATATTTGCATCCACAGTCAGCTTCAAATCTTTTGTGAAATTATAATTGGCATACGTATATAAGTTTGT
Source organism: Chitinophagaceae bacterium (assembly GCA_021299175.1). Lineage (GTDB taxonomy): Bacteria > Bacteroidota > Bacteroidia > Chitinophagales > Chitinophagaceae > Pollutibacter. The sequence continues at coordinate 3,794 of JAJTFY010000071.1, read as the reverse complement.
AGAAATGATCTCATAATTGTTTTTTCGATACAGCGCCTCTGCAACTGGATTTCTTCTTCCACCAATGATTGGAGCCAATGTTCCGTCAGGAAAATAAACCCTGAATGTGGGCGGACGCTGAATGGCTTGGTTAAGTGTAAGCCCATCATCAATCCGGTTTTCAGTTTGATAGGAAATCTGCAACCTGTTGCCTGCAGAGAACTTGCTGTTGGGCTTGAAATCCATGTTAAAACGACCACGCAGTACGCGAGCATAGCTATTGATGATGATTCCTTCATCGCTGAGGTAACCAATTCCGCCGTAGTAATTCAGTCCCTTGTTTCCACCACTCACATTCAAATCAACCTGTTGCCTGACTGCAGTCCTGGCAAGCAATTCCTGGTAATCATTGTCGGCATTGTACGAGGGATTAAGAGAATCATTTTGTGTCAGGTTCCTTCTCAATTTCAAATCGTACATTCTCCTGTCGGCTGCATTTGCCTGGGGAATTTTATAGGACAGTTCACTGGCACTGGTAAGGTACCGCAGGTCTACGGCAGGCTTTCCTTCTTTTCCTTTCTTGGTGGTGATGATAATGACACCGTTTGCAGAACGAGAACCATAAATCGCTGCGGATGCAGCATCCTTCAGAACCTCTACGGACTCAATATCATTGGGATTGATTCCTGATATGTCTACGCCCTGGGCACCATCAACAATATACAAGGGATCTGCACCACCCTGAAGTGTTCCAATACCACGAATCCTCACAGAATTATCGGCACCAGGTCTGCCAGAGGATTGTCCGATCTGCAATCCAGGAACCTGTCCTTGCAAGGCATCCAATAAATCTTTTGGTTGGCGCTGTGTAATCTGGGCGCTGCTCACAGAAGCAATGGCGCCGGTAACATCCCTTTTTTTCTGGGTGCCATAACCAACAACAACAACATCTTCAAGATTTGAGCTACCAGCATTCATTACCGGATTAATGGTTTTGCGGTTACCAATGGTTTCCTGCAAATCTGTAAATCCAACTGAAGAAAAAACCAATACCGATTTGCTATCATTGGCGTTGATGCTGTACTTTCCTTTTTCATCGGTAAGGGTACCTGTACTGGTTCCTTTGATCGTGACGCTGACCCCTTCGATCGGGCTTCCGGTGGCATCCTTGACCACACCAGAAACTTTAATCCCCTGTGCAATTAAACTGGATGACCCGGCAATGGTCATACCAACTAACAACAACAGGAATTTGATTCCCGACATCTTCTGCCACGCGTGGATGACTGATCTGACTTGTTTTTTCATGTAGTTTGCTTTTCGTTTGCTGATGTTAAAAGGCGATTTACGGTTTGACGGGTATATAAGAATTGATCTTTGATTTCATTTGCTTAAGTACATCTGTGTAAGCAGGATCATTCGCAAGGTTCACTTGCTCCAGCGGATCTTTTTCATAGTCATACAATTCAACTGCGATGACTTCGCTACCCTGGTGTACAGGCTGACTCCTGAAATTTTCTTTGTACCAAACAACACAGCGATAACGATCAGATCGAAGGGCATATCCCATGGTTTGATCACCCCTTGGATATTGGGACTGCGCAATGTCTTTGACCTTTGTCAAAGGGTTTTTCAAAACTGGGGCCAGGCTTGTCCCGGCCAACCCTGAAGGCTTGGGAATTCCAGACAACTCACAGAGTGTTGGAAAAACATCTACAAATTCTGAGAGACCTTGTGCTTGCTGACTGCCTTTGAATCCGGGCGCGGAAATGATCAATGGTGCTCTTGTGGCCTGCTCAAAATTGGTATGCTTGTTCCAGATGCCATGATCACCCAAATGCCAACCATGATCGCCCCACAAGACAACGATGGTATTTTTATCAAGGCCCAATTGCTTCAATTGATCAAGCAAATAACCTACCTGTGCATCTGTATAACTCACGGCTGCATAATACCCATGAATCAACATGCGTTGTGCTTCTTCAGTTTGCAAGGCATAATCAGCATTGAACCTCGAACCATCAGGAAGCGCATAGTTGTTGACCAACTCAGCTGAAGGTTGAAAGGCATACTGGGGAGCCCCTTTTGTAAGCTGCTGAAAAGCGGCCAGCTGAATAGCTTTTCTGTCGTATTTGTCCCAATATTTTTTAGGCGATACAAATGGCAAGTGTGGTTTACTGAATCCTACTGCCAGGAAAAAAGGCTTGTCCTGATTTTTCAGTGATGCCAATATTTTTCCTGCTTTCCTCGCTATCGCACCATCGCTGTAGGCATCATCCGGGACATCACCAGCTTCCACCACAACCCTGTGCTTGTCCATAAAGTCCTTGGCCTGTGCCTCATCAAGTCCTTTGTCAATGGCTTCTTTGTTGAATTTGGCCAACAGATCCAATGTCGACTTTGCCTGATAATGTCCTCCAACCGGCTTCTTGAAGCCCTTGGCATAATCTTCATCCTCCAATTTTTCATATGGGATTGTCCAAGATGGTGCATCCAACTGTTTATCAACTGAACGGACATCAAATACCTTTCCAATGCCAGTCGTTGCATAACCCTGTTGAGAAAAATGCTGTGGCATGGTTATGACATTGGGGACCATGTCTCGCAGTTGAGTTTTCAGATCCCAAACCCTTGTGGCATCAGGTCTAAGCCCGGTCATCAGGCTTGCCCTTGTTGGTGCACATACCGCCTGCTGACAATAATTTTTAAGAAAAACTGTTCCGCGGGAAGCAAGTGCATCGATGTTGGGTGTGATGATCTTTGATTCTCCATAACACCCAAGCATGGGTTTTAAATCATCGATAGCAATCATCAGAATATTCGGCTTCTTATGCTGTTGGGCATATAAGCCAGACTGAATTGCTCCACAAAACAACATTAAAATGAGAGAATTTTTAACCATGGATAGTATTGAATGATATAAAAGTAATTTAATGCTTAAATTTATTGCAAACGGAGCATAAGATAGTAATACTTATCAAGATAAATAACCACAGAGCAATTGTATTTTAGATTTAAATCAAGATATGATTGACAGCAATGAATAACTTCAACCGGCAACGATGCCGGAAAGGTTACCGGAAATGATACAATCCTTTACAATTACCAACTAAAAATGGAAATCAACATCACTGAAGTAAGGATTATGTTGGGTGGAAAAATCCTACTCGACAACATCAACCTTACCATGGGTCATGATGAACAATGGGCCATTACAGGGCCCAGCGGTTCAGGAAAATCAACACTGGCCAAGGCCATTGCTGGCAGAATTTTTCACCGCGGAGTCATCAGTTTTGGCACCATTAAAGAGCAAGAAGTAAAGCCAAAAATTCTGCTGATTGAACAACAACACCAGTTCAAGAACAGAAGCAATGTGCAGCAATTTTATTATCAGCAAAGGTTCAATTCTTCAGATGCAGAAGACACGTTGACCGTAGCGGAACAGTTTGACAATGCAGATCAAAAACGAAATGAATATTGGATCAATTTTTTCAATATAGGACCAATCATTGACAAGCCCCTGATTCAGCTATCCAATGGAGAGAACAAGAGACTGCAACTGGCCAAGGCAATGACAGAATCCCCGTCCCTATTGATCCTTGATAATCCATTTGTAGGATTGGATAAAGCAGGAAGATCAACGTTGCAGGAAGGATTGAACAAGATTGCGCAGGCGGGCACCAAAATCATACTCTTTGCAGCACAAGAAGATCTTCCATCATGCATAACCCATGTTGCCATCATCAAAGAAGGAAAGATCATCTTTGACGGACCCAAAGACCATCAGCCAACGCTTGTTGAAACATCTGATGCTG
>JAJTFY010000010.1 GCA_021299175.1 Chitinophagaceae bacterium | reverse complement strand
AGGTAAATGTCAAACTCCAACGAGGGCAATTCCTGCTTGTTGCGCACCTGAAATTCCTCCCATTCAAGTCTATGGTGGTGGTTTGTATTCATGCGCAACAACATTTCCCTGATGCACCGCATTCCCTCATTCTGCTGACCATCATAGAGGTCCAATATGGCAATCCTGATCTTCTTCATTTCGTCTACAAAGGTACATCAAAGGCTGCCAAGAAACTTGGATTCGATATAGGCGGCCACCGCCTCAAAACTCTTGGTTTCGTTGTATACTTCCAGTTGTCTGTCCGCTCCTGTACCTTTCTCCAAAATGGTGGTAATACTTTTAAGCGCTTCCCTGCAGCCCAGTTCATCCACCACATCATCAATAAAATCAAGGAGCTCAAGGATCAATGCCCTGGTGTTTACTTCCTGCTCTTTTCCAAAATCAATGAGCTTGTCATCAATGCCATAACGGGAAGCGCGCCATTTGTTTTCATTCACCAGTGCCCTGGGATAAATCATGAAGTTCAGGTTGGCGGCCCTGAGTTTGAATAGCTTGGCACAAATACACTGGAACAAGGCTGCGAAGCCAACCGTTTCATCAACAGTGAGGGGCACATCACATACCCTGAATTCAACTGTTCCATAAAATGGATGCACCCTAAGATCCCACCAGATTTTTTTTGCATTGTCTATGCAATTGGTTTTGATGAGCAGGTTTACATAATTCTCGTAGGCGCTATAACTGTCAAAATAATCGGGTATCCCTGTTCTTGGAAACTTGTCAAACACCTTTGTTCTGTAGGATTTGAATCCTGTAACACGGCCTTCCCAAAAAGGGGAGTTGGCACTCAAGGCAAACACATGGGGTAGAAAATACCTTGCCGAGTTGGCAATGTGAATGGCCATTTCCTTCGAGGGCATGCCAACATGCACGTGGAGCCCAAAGATCAAATTGGATCTGGCGGCATCTTGCATCTCGTTGACAATTTCCTGGTATCGGATATGGTCCGTGATCAGCTGTTGGCGCCAGGTGCTGAAAGGGTGTGTTCCAGCAGCACCGACACTGAATCCCAGTGATTCAGCGATGCCATGGATGGTTTTTCTGAGGTTGTAGATATCATGCTTGGCATCTTCGATGTTGTCACAAACATCGGTACCTACTTCTACCACAGCCTGGTGCATTTCTGCCTTGACTTTTTCGCTGATGATTTTTTGACCTTCAGCAACGATTTTCTGTTCATGGCTGATCAGCGCTTTGGTTGCGGGATCAATGACCATGTATTCTTCTTCGATGCCGACCGTAAATTGTTTATAGTTGATCATCTTGGATGGTGTTTTATTTGGTTAGCGGTTTGCCTGCAGCACTTTTTTTGATGTACTCTCCCCAAGCGAGGTTATCTGCACTTTCTCTCAGGTTTTCAGCAACTTCGATAGCATAGTTGGCTGAAGTCTCCACAACCCAGTCAAAATTTTCCTGTCCAACACTTTTTAAGTCTGCATCTGGGGCAGGGTTGCAAAAATCAATCGCATAAGGAATGCCATCCCTGATGGCAAGTTCAACTGTATTGAAATCATATCCAAGGTGATTGTTGATTTTCAATACAATGTCTTCCATGGTCTTCAGCATTTTGGCTGAGGGTTTGAAATTGGCAACATACCTGAGGTGATGAGGGTTGCGCGGCTCATAAGGCATGATGCGGACATGTTTTCTGCCGATGCAATAGCAGCGGTAATATTCCTCAAATACAATCTCTTCCTGCAAAAGCATGACCAATTGACCTGTCTCCGCATGTCTTTCAAAAAACTCATCCATGTCGTTCAGACGGTAAACATTTTTCCACCCACCACCAGCAAATGGTTTCATGTATGCCGGGAACCCCACATAATCAAAGATGCCCTTCCAGTCAAGGGGATAGGTCAGGTTGGAAAATGATTCAGCTGAAGTATCATCTGGAAGCTCCCTTGAAGGCAGGATAACGGTCTTGGGGACAGGCACCCCAATTTTGGTGGCCAATGCATTGTTGAAAAATTTTTCATCTGCACTCCACCAGAAAGGATTATTGATGACAGCCGTACCAGAAATGGCAGCATTTTTCAGGAAGGCCCGGTAAAACGGAACATCCTGGGATATTCTGTCAATGATGACAGCATATCCTGAAGGGTCGCCCTGGATGACCTTGTCAATTTTTACAGGTGCTGCTGAAATGCCTTTGATTTTCTTTTCATTGATCCTTTTTACCAGCGCCTCTGGGAACGATCTTTCCTTGCCGTGCAAGACACCTATTATTTTCGCCATAATGTTTACTTGTTGACCTAAGTTAATGATTTTTATTTAGCGGTGATGTTTGTAGTTCAACTCTAATACTAGATTCCTTTTCTTATTTTTGTCGCCAGTCAAAGCGGTAAATGCATACGATGGGTGATGGTTTCAGTTTTCAGGTTCAATCTGGTTTTCTTTCTAGGCAAGTGAAAGTAGATGTCTATGAGAAAAACTCCTCTTGCCCTTCATCATCTGTTGCATTGCTGCTCATCAATGATGGCCAGGACCTTCCTGCCATGGGATTTGCTGATGTTCTTGGTCGTCTTGTTCACTCTTATTGCAGACTGATTTGTGTCGGGATTCACGCTGGTCCGGAAAGAAAACAGGAATATGGCGTTGCTGGTTTTCCTGATTTTATGCAAAGGGGATTAAGTGCCGGAGCGTATGCAAGTTTTGTCCTTGATGAGTTATTGCCATTGCTTCACCAAAAAACAAATACAGTCCGGTTCGATAAAAAATACCTGGCTGGGTTTTCCCTGGGAGGACTGATGGCTTTTGATATGGCCATTGATCATCCTCACCAGTTCAATGCTGTTGGCGTGTTCAGTGGATCCTTCTGGTGGCGTTCCAAAGCCCTGGACAATGGCTACGTAGAGGAGCGGGACAGGATCATGCACGCCAAATTGAGAAAGGCTAACCATCATGAAAACAGGAAGTTTTTTTTACAGGTGGGTGCCCTAGATGAAAAAGAAGACAGGAACAAGAATGGGATCATTGATTCGATTGATGATACCTTAGGCATCATTCATGAACTGGAAAACATCGGATACCGAAAAGGGCAAGACATCCATTATCTCGAGATGGCTGATGGTCACCATGATACCGAAACCTGGGGCAGGGCCATGCCCGTGTTTCTCCGCTGGTTGAGTGACTTGAAATAAAAAAGGCATCCCAACATTGGAATGCCTTGAATGATATCAACGGATTGCTTATTTTACTTTGAAGGCAACTTCTGCGTTTTCCCAACGGATGAAGACCTTGTTTCCCGCAACCTCATATGCAAGCTTTTCATTGAAGGAAGAAGATTTGCCAACCTTTACTTTTACCCTCAAGACATCTTCTTCTTGCTTGTAGCTGTATGAGCCCCATTGCTTTGGGTTTTTGTTGAAGATGATGGTCCATTCATTTTCTTCAGGAATAGTGAACAGTGCATACTTTCCTTTTGCAAGGGCCTGTCCTTCTATTTTGACGTCAGCATCGATTTCAAAAGTGGTGGCATCATTGGCGCCTGTTCTCCAAACTTTTCCGAAAGGGACCAGTTCTCCCCAAATCTTTCTGCCTTTTACAGAAGGCGCGCCATAATTGATGGTAACTGTTGCATCACCTGCTTTTCCTGTAGCAGTTGCAGCAGGGCTGGGTTTTGCATTTTGTGCCAGCACGGAAATGCTGAGGGAAGAAAACAAGAGGAACATGGTGCAGTAGAGTAGATGTTTCATGTGCTTTTTTTTAAATAACGTTTTGAAATTTGATTGGTTCAATAATTCAACTGACGCCTGTACAGTTGAATGGTATTTTCCAGACCCAAATATAAGGCATCACAAACAAGTGCGTGCCCAATGCTTACCTCATCGATAAAAGGAATCTCCTTGATCAGGTAATGAAGGTTGTCAAGGTCAAGGTCATGCCCCGCATTGATTCCCATACCCAAAGCCTTTGCCATGTTGGCTGCTGCAATATAGGGTGCGATGGCGGATGCGCGGTCGGTTTTGAAATGCTGGGCATAGGATTCAGTATAGAGCTCAATCCTGTCTGCACCGGTGACTGCTGCACCCGCTATCATGTCAGGATCAGGATTACAGAAAATACTGGTCCTGATGCCGGCTGATTTGAAAATCCCAATCATTTCAGAAAGGTAATCACGATGCTTGACGGTATCCCAACCATGATCTGAGGTCAGCTGACCTTCTGCATCGGGGACCAGGGTAACCTGGTCTGGCTTTACCTCAAGTACCAGCTTTACAAATTTTTCTTCCCTGCAATTTCCCTCAATATTGAACTCTGTTGTGAGTACCTTTTTTAACGCTCTCACATCCGCGTAGCGGATATGCCTTTCATCTGGTCTTGGATGAACGGTGATGCCCTCCGCTCCGAACTGCTCAGCATCCAAAGCAACCTTGATCAGGTCTGGGTTGTTGCCGCCCCTGCTGTTCCTGATGGTGGCTATTTTGTTGATATTGACGGAAAGGCGGGTCATTGAGGGTTGAGGAGGTTGAAGTGGTTGAAGAAGTTGAAGAGGTTGAAGTGGGGATAAAAATTAAAGGGGTTGAAATAAGTTAAATCTTCAACCCCCTCAACCCTTTAAACCTCTTCAACTATTTCTAATATCTGTAATGTTCAGCCTTAAACGGACCGCTCTTGGCTATGCCAAGGTAGTCAGCCTGCTCGGTAGTCAGTTCATCCAGGACCACACCAATTTTGGAAAGATGCAACATGGCAACTTTCTCGTCCAGGTGCTTGGGCAGAACATAAACGTTCTTGTCGTACTGGGCATTGTTCGTCCAGAGTTCGATCTGTGCCAGAGTTTGGTTGGTGAACGAGTTGCTCATCACAAAGCTCGGATGACCGGTTGCGCAACCAAGGTTGACCAGGCGGCCTTCTGCCAACAAAATGATGTCTTTTCCATCCACGTTGTAGATGTCAACCTGTGGCTTGATGGTATCTTTGGTATCACCATAGTTGGTATTCAACCAGGCAACATCAATTTCAATGTCAAAATGGCCGATGTTACAAACAATGACCTTGTCTTTCATGGCCTTGAAATGGGCTCCTGTGATCAGGTCGCGACAACCGGAGGCGGTAACCACAATGTCCGCCTCTTTGACGGCATCAATCATTCTTTTTACCTCAAAGCCATCCATGGCAGCTTTCCCACATCACCATAACCTCCAACAACGGCTACCTTACCCGCCATCATCACGTCAGTTGCCCTTCTGATGGCATCCACCAATGATTCCTTACAGCCGTATTTGTTGTCAAACTTTGATTTGGTAACAGAGTCATTGACATTGATGGCGGGCATGGGCAAGGTGCCTTTTGCTACGCGCTCGTACAACCTGTGCACTCCTGTAGTGGTTTCTTCGGAGATTCCTTTTACATGAGGAATCAGTTCAGGGAACTGGTCCAACACCATGTTGGTAAGGTCTCCGCCATCGTCCAGGATCATGTTCAAAGGCTTATCACTGCTGCCGAAAAACAGGGTTTGTTCAATACACCAGTCTGCTTCCTCAATGCTTTGTCCTTTCCAGGCAAAAACACCAATGCCTGCAGCCGCAATCGCAGCAGCGGCATGGTCTTGGGTAGAGAAGATGTTGCATGAGCTCCATTTTACCTCAGCACCCAGTGCAACCAGGGTCTCGATCAAAACGGCAGTTTGGATGGTCATGTGCAGACAACCCGCAACCCTTGCACCTTTCAAGGGCTGGGAAGCACCATATTCTTCACGAAGGGCCATCAATCCGGGCATTTCTGCCTCAGCGAGCCTGATTTCTTTTCTTCCCCATTCTGCCAGGGTAATATCTTTAACCTTGTACGGTAATGCAAAGTCGAGTTGTGCGGTAGTTGACATGGCTTGTAAAATTTTGCGCAAAGCTAGCTTTTATTGGCTAAAATCCCTCATCAGAGTGGATTTTTCGTGAGGTCCAGCATCATGATGTAATCATCCAGGACATGACCATGTTCTATCACTGTGACAATGTCTTGTTCAATGGTAAAACCCACATGCTGGTAGAACCCAACGGCTGGATTTCTTTTGTGCACATTCAGCTCAAGTTCCTTGCATCCCAAGGGCATGCTTTCTGCTGCGATGAACTTTAACATGGCCCTGCCTATGCCTTTTCCGTGCATGGCGGGTTGGAGGTAGAGTTTATGCACCCTGAACCGTTCAGGCTGATTGGCCAGCTTCATGGAGTAGGAGGCATAACCAACAGCTTCATCATTCCATTCAACCAAAATGAATTCATGGCCTGAATGTTCCATTTGTTCTGTAAGGGCAGCAGTACTGTACCAGGTGTTAAGCAAGAATTCAATTTGAGCCATGGGAACTATGGATGGATAGACTTGGTTCCAGATCTCATCACTCAGTCTTCTGATCACTGAAATTGACTCAAGCGATACTTTAGTTATCTTCAGCATTATATTGGTTTATATTTTCTATAACTGATAATTTAAGGTGTTCTTTGATCGCTTTTCTCGATAGAATAATGCCTGTTACCAGTGAGATCACCGCTCCAAGGAACAGCAGCAAGCTGGCATTGTCGGTGCCTGTTCTATGGCTTTCTTGCAGAAAGAGGAAAAAATCGTAACTGCCATGAAAGACAATTGCCCAAAAAACACCCAAAAACAGTAAAAAATGCTCATTTCGGGCAGAAAAACGTGCTTTTCCCATAAAATATCCCATAATAATCGCAAAACTGGCATGGGCGGGAACTGCTAGAAATAGCCGCATGACACCGGTCATCAGGCCGTATTGGCTGACATAAGATATGTTTTCAACCGTAGCAAATCCCATTCCAACCATTACGGCATATACAATTCCATCAAAAGGCTCATCAAACTCCTTTTTTCGGTACGCATACCAGAGCAACATCCAAAACTTCCAGATTTCTTCAGGTAGAGCGACGAAAAAATAGGCATTTATGGCTATTCCTATGGTAGTTTTGAAGAAAGCAGGAAAATTCGATACGATATAGGTTGCAGATATTTCCATGCCCAAAGCTGGCAAAATGCTGAGCATCCCAAGCAGGAAGCTGACGATGAGGTGTCTTCGGGGCTCTCTGTTGTACTGATCCTTGAAAATGATGTAAGCAGAAATCGCCACTCCCGGTGCAATGGCTAAAATGAGCCAGTTCATGAAATGATTTTGATGAAGTTAAAAACTTATTGCTTTCGGAAACGGATTGTTCTATAATTTAGTTTAGGCAATTTTGATCAGATGGTGTAGGTGGAGAGGATTGTATTCAATTTAATTGTTTAATTAAAATTATTTAATATATTATATTTCAATTTATTATGAGGTCTATATATAAAATCACTTTATCAATTATTTTTCTATTTCTTCTAACCATTTCTATTTATGGCCAACAATTCGGTGCCAATCCCTCGTCGGTGAAATGGAAGAAACTAAAAGGAACTGTCGCTGATATTGTCTTTCCGGTTGGGTCGGATACTGCTGCACTGCGCGTCAATGCAATTACCCGATTATTGGAAAACCAAACCCCTGGTCGGCTGGGTAATGCCAGTTTAAGGATTCCTATTGTGCTGCAAACACTGCCCACTGTATCCAATGCCTATGTAGGATTGGGGCCCTGGAGGAGTGAATTCTTTTTGTTTCCCCCTCAAGATGCTCTGAAACTTGGCTCAACCAGTTGGCTTGATAATTTGAGCGTTCATGAATTCAGGCATGTGCATCAATATGCCAATTTCCGGAAAGGGCTTTCGCGATTTGCCTACTTGATTGCTGGGCAGGAGGGTCAGGTGCTGGCTAATTCGGCATCAGTGCCTGACTGGTTTTTTGAAGGCGATGCAGTGTATACCGAGACAAAATACCTCAGCCAAGGAAGGGGAAGGCTCCCCAGTTTTTATGATCCATTTCGCAGCCTTTGGATGGCCCAAAAAAAATATCGTTACCAGAAGTTGAGGAGTGGGTCGATGAAAGACCTGGTTCCCAATCATTATGCCTTGGGTTATCTGCTGGTTGCTTATGGATATGGCAGTTGGGGCGACAGTTTCTGGGCCAAGGTTACGGATGATGCAGCCAGGTTTAAGGGGTTGTTTTATCCCATGCAGTCTGCCATCAAAAGGCATACTGGTCTTCGTTTCGATGCGTTTGTAAAGCATGCCATTGATTCTTTTCAATTGAATATGCCTATTGAGGTAACTAGCTCTTATAATCAGATGATCAATAAGTTAGATACGAAAAAAGTAATCGATCATCATTTTCCCATTTGGTTGGGTGGAGATTCTGTTCTTTCCCTTCGAAAGGCCTATGATCAATTGCCCCATTGGGTGATTTTCAGCCAGGGCAAAATAGCAAAATTGGGTATCAAGAACATCGGAGTGGATGATTATTATACGTATAAGCGGGGTCATGTTGCCTACACTGCGTATACACCTGATCCAAGATGGCAATGGAAAGAAGGCAGTGACATCATCCTGTACAATATTTACGACCGAGCTGAGCAACGGGTCACCAGAGGCAAAAGGTATTTTTCGCCGGATCTCTCCAATGATGGCCAGCGGTTGATTGCGGTGGATATTGCACCGGGAGGTGCAACCAGTCTCGATTTGATCAATCGGGAAACGGGTGAAAGGGTGAAAAGATTTGAAAATAGTTCCGGTATTTACTTTAGTTATCCTGTATTTAGTAATTCAGATTCAATAGTTTATGTTATTTCAAGAAAAGACAACGGAGCATCGGCTTTGCTGCAATTGGATGTGATGAGTGGCTCCTTTTCGGAAGTATTGCCATATACCAATGCACCCATGTCATTTCTCAGGATCAGGGGAAAAAAGCTGATGTTTACCGTTTCTCAGGGTCAAACCAACCAGTTTTGGGAGCATGATCTGGTATCCGGTAAAACGGGTGTCTTGGCCGATGGGGTTACCGGATCCTATGCGGGCGACATCCATGAGGATGGCAAAAAAATTGTTTACAGCAGTCCTTCAGCGGAGGGTGAGCAGGTTTTTAGTGCTAATTACCTTTTTACAGAGGCCAGTATAACTCCATTGAAACCAGCAACTGCCACTGACCTGATGGCTGGTGTAAACGCTTCAGCTGATCCCATTACCGATTATAAAAAGAGAGAGGGACTGTTCCGCATCCACTCCTGGAGGCCCTTTTATGAACAACCTGAATGGAGCTTTAGCCTGTATGGGCAGAATCTGCTCAATACAATGGTTTCCTCATATGAATACCTCTACAATGAAAACGAGGGATCTCATCGGGTGGGCGTGAATTTGTCTTACGGGGAGCTTTATCCCTGGATTACCGGTGGAACCAATTATACCATGAACAGGACCTACAAGGATAGCAGTCGTTCGATTCGCTGGAATGAGTGGATTGGAAATGTTGGTCTGAGGTTGCCACTGAATTTCACTTCCGGTAAGATGTACAAGCAGCTTGACCTATCAACAAGAATACATGGTGTGTCTCTTGACTATTATGCAAAAAATACAGTTTCTCTCAAAGACAGGTTCATTTCCTATTTGCAGCATCAGATCATCTGGTCCATGCAGACGCAACAGGCTATTCAGCACATCTATCCACGTTTCGCTTTCGTAACAAGATTGCAGAGCAGGATGGCCATTGGAAATACCAATGCGAATCAATTTTTTTGGGCTTCGCAACTCTATTTGCCAGGGGTTGGTCGCAACCATTCGCTGGTACTGGGTTTCAATTACCAGAGGAGGGATACACTCAGGCAGTACTCATTTTCAAATGGTTTTGCCATGGCAAGGGGTTACGATGCCAGCGATTATCCCCGCATGTGGCGAACATCGTTTAATTACCATATGCCTTTGCTCTATCCAGACCTTGGCTTTGGCAATATTGTCTATTTTTTGAGGGTCAGGAGCAATTTCTTTTATGACGACATGCACCTGAAGAGTCTGAGAACAGGAAAGATCATCAACCTCAGGAGTGCAGGAACAGAGGTTTATTTTGATACCAAATGGTGGAACCAGCAAAATGTGACCTTCGGAATGCGTTACAGCAGGCTGTTGGATACAAAATTGTTTACCAAACCCCCGAATCCAAACAGGTTTGAGTTCATCATGCCGATCAATCTGCTACCCAATTAGAACTCAACAATAAATCCAAAACTTGGGGTGGAGAAGGCATCACTGTTTTCCAGCAGTAAGGGTATGGCATTGCTCCCATCCATACGGATCGGCTTTCCATCAGTGGTTGCGAAGCCAGCAGTGCCATTTCTCTTGAAGGTATATTGTGAGGCACCAGGCGTTTTGGCCACATACCAATTGGTTACATCCAGATAAAGGTCGAGGGTAAACTTGTTGAAATTCCACTTTTTATCGATCCTTACATCACTGGCATGGAAAGCATCGAGGCGTAGTGAGTTGTATTTTCCATTGTCCAGTATTCCTGTTCCCTGCGTAAGGTAATTCAAGCGGGAAGAAGCAAGATCAAATGGGGTATAAGGGGCTGCGCCCTGGTACCTGAATTTCAGGCCAAGTTCCCAGTTCCTTTTGAATTTATAACCCCAGGTGAGGCTTACCAAATGTCTGTTGTCCCAACTGGCGGGGATGTATTCGTTCTTCTGGTTGGTAAACGTTGAATGGTAGAACGTATAGCTGAGGATACCAAAGAAGCGCTTGGTCAATTTTTTTTGTGCCAGGAACTCAATGCCGTATGCCTTTCCTTTTCCATTCTGGCTGATTGGTTCATTGCCAATGCTCCCGAACTCTGTCCCTTTGTTGGCAAGGCTCACACCATCCAGCAAACTGACGGGATAATTGGCATATCCCTTGTAAAATCCTTCGAGTGTGAAGCGCAATGAACTGCTGGGCATGTGTTCTATGCCAGCAACATAGTGGCTGCTACTGATGTATTTACCGGGGTTTGGGCCGATGTTAGGATTGCTAAATGCCAGTTGGGTATAGGCCGGAAGCTTGTGGTATTGGCCAATGCTGGCATTCAGGTTGGTCTTGCTTGTGGCAGCATAACTTAAGGAAAGGCGAGGGGAGAATTGTTTGAAAGGGTTGGCCTCGCTGTTGCCCAAGGAGTTTCCATCAATACGGGTTCCCAGGCTTATGGCCATTCTTTCGTTCATGATCCTTTTGCTCAGTTGAACGAATGCACCATATTTTAGGAAATCAACTTTGTTGACACTGTTGATGATGACTGCTGGCTGGTTGACGGTACCTTTTCTGTAAACATTGAAATAGCTGTTGTCAAAATCAACATACTGCGCACTGGCACCATAACTGAGTTTCAGGCCATTGACGGTTGTGCTGGCATCAAAACGGAGCTTGTTTTCAGTTTCGGTACTGTTGGTCATCAGCGTTCTTGTGGCTTCTGTTGGATTGTCATTGTCCTCGTATTTGTCCGCCTGGTTGTTCAAGGTATTCCTGCTCAGGGCAAGGTTCCAATATCCATTGGAAACGAGTTTTTTAAGGCTTGCTCCAACTGTATAATTCCATTGGTTGATCATGGGATTGGAGTTGATGACATATAGTTTTTCATCGCTGGCTTCCTTGGGTGCCGCAAATTTAAATTCATCAATAGCACCGATGCCCATGAAGCTCAGGGTTGTTTTGTCGTTGATCCTTGTGGTTGTTTTGAATTGGTAATCCCAATAATTGGGCCTGATGGGAAGGTCAATTGCTTCAAAGAGCAGTTGGAGATAGCTCCGACGGATGGAAGCCAGGTAAGTTGTTTTTTTAGACAGCGGTCCATCCAGGGTAATGGCCAATTCAGTGGCACTGAGGATGACATTTCCCTGGGTCTTGTAATTGTTACCGGATTTTTGTTTGAACTGTAACACACTGCTGAGTGCATTGTCATAGCGAGCATCAAATGCACTGGTATTCATCTTCACTTCTTCTATGAAGTTGGCATTGAGGATACCTTGCGGACCACCTCCGCTTCCCTGGGTGCCAAAATGGTTGATGACGGGAATTTCAATCCCATCAAGGTAATATACATTCTCACTGGGGGCTCCGCCACGGATGATGATATCGTTCCTGAATCCGCCTCCTCCAACGCCACCGCCCACACCGGGAAGGGATTGGATCACTTTGCTGATGTCGAAGTTTCCTCCAGGGTTGCGCTTGATTTCTTCCGTGGTCATGCGTTGAACACTCAATGGGGATTCCAGGCTTGTGGCCCTTGCTGTGTTTCTTCTGTTGAGGATGACAACCTCATCAAGATTTTTGGTTTCAGGCTCCAACTCTATGCTCAGTGTTGTTTCGTTGCCTGAAGTGAGCACAACATTGTTGACTGTTTTTGCGGTATAAGTAATCCTCGTGACCTTGAAGTTATAGGTACCGGGGGAAGTAATAATCCTGAAAAATCCCGTTGAGTCAGTGTTGGCGCCCTTTCCTGTTCCAAGTATTTCAATGGTTACACCGGCCAAGGGTTTTTGGGTGTTTTTATCGGTGATGAATCCACTGAGCCTTGCCTGTGGGCCAACCTGTGCGAAACTGAATGTGGAAAAGAGAACTGAAATGAAGAAAACTAAATTGAATTGCTTGAACATGGTGATATCCTATTGTGTTCATACAAAACCATCCAGTTGAAGGAAGGTTCACCAAAAATAAATTCAATCTTATCAAAATAATTTCGAAATATCCTCTTATATTTGCAACCCGTTTGGGAGTTTAGCTCAGCTGGTTTAGAGCATCTGCCTTACAAGCAGAGGGTCGGCGGTTCGATCCCGTCAACTCCCACAGGATAAAAAAAAGGGTTACACATTGTAACCCTTTTTTATTTACTTGATTTTCTTGAGGTAGATGTCTTTGTATTCCACTTTCATTTTTGCCATCACATGCACCTGAAGCCCTATCAGGCCGGTGAATTTTCGTTTGACAGTATCTTCATCAGTTGTTTCACTCATCAGTACGCCATTGATATAATGCATGAGATGGTTGCCCTTGGCGATGATGTGGATCTCATTCCAATCATCGACTTTGA
Source organism: Chitinophagaceae bacterium (assembly GCA_021299175.1). Classification (GTDB taxonomy): domain Bacteria; phylum Bacteroidota; class Bacteroidia; order Chitinophagales; family Chitinophagaceae; genus Pollutibacter. Next base: position 31,393 of record JAJTFY010000010.1, on the reverse strand, counting down.
TTTTTGCTTTCAGCTCATCGGATTTTCCAACAGACCCAGTGATGGTTGGCTTCTGTCCTTCCTTCAATACGGATTGTTCACCCCGCATGGCCAGAAAGCCACGGCCACGTTCTTCGTAGTTCTGACCTGTGTAGCGGTTTGCACCATCGATATCTGCCTGGTATCCCTTCAAGGCAAATGGCACATTGTCCAGGGCCTCACTGCGGTATTGCACGCCAGAGTTGCCTTCCGGACTGATGCGGTAGGATGCCTTGAATTCAAAATTTTCAGGGGTGTTTCCACGGTAAATCATGAAAGTATTGGTCTTGAGCGGTTTCTCTTTGGTTACTTCACCAACAAAGCAGCCATTCTCAATGCGCCAATGGGAAGTATCGGCCTCCCAGTTTTTCATGTTCTTTCCATTGAAAATTTTCTTGAAACCATCTTTTTTCTGTGCTGATGTGATCACAGAGGAACCCATGAAGCAGAGCAGAAAAAGAATGCTGAGGCGGTTGCGTAAAATCATGAAAGTGGATTGATGCTTGATTGTTATTGATTGAATCTGGACTAACAGGTTTTCCAACTGCGGGTGGCTGCTGAATCCAGGACAGCTTGACAAACTTTCTGGGTTTCCAGGGCTTCCTTGAAAGTAGGGGAGCAAGGCTCGCCGGTTTCAAGGCTCTTCAGGAAATCAGCCACCTGGTGTACAAATGAATGCTCGTATCCGATGCCAAGACCGGGTACCCACCATTTGTTCATGTAGGGTTGCTCTCCATCGGTTACATGGATGGAACGCCATCCCCTGAGGTTGGACTCATCACCATTGTCAAAAAACTCCAGACGGTTCAAATCATGAAGATCCCAACGGATGGAGGCATTGGCGCCATTGATTTCAAACGTATACAGTGCCTTGTGTCCACGGGCATAGCGCGTAGATTCGAAAAGACCGAGTGACCCATTGTTGAACTTGCAGAAGAAAGAACAGGCATCATCAATATGCACTTGTTCCACTTTTCCGGTCAGTTGGTGCATGCGTTCTTTTACAAAAGTTTCTGTCATGCCAGAAACTTCCTTGATGCCACCATTGAGCCAGATGGCGGTGTCTACACAATGGGAGAGCAGATCACCCACTACACCCGAGCCTGCAACGGCAGCGTCCATGCGCCACAAAGCTTCTCCGCCCTGGGGCAGGTTTTCATTGATGGTCCAGTCTTGCAGGAAGTTGGCACGGTAGTGATAGATTTTACCCAGCTTACCTGATGCAATGATGTTCTTGGCCAACGTAACAGCAGGGATTCTCCTGTAGTTGTACCAGACAGTGTTTTTTACACCAGCTGCCTCAATGGCATCTACCATTACCTGCGATTCTTTAAGATTCCTTGCCAATGGTTTTTCGCAAAGGATCATCTTGCCAGCCTTTGCGGCTGCGATGGCAATTTCAGCATGGGTGTCGTTGGGGGTGCAGATATCTACTGCATCAATATCATCTCTTTCAATCAGTTTTCTCCAATCGGTTTCTGTGCTCTCATATCCCCATTGTTCAGCAAATGCTTTCAGTTTGGTTTCGTTGCGAAAACAAACAGCTTTGAGTACAGGAGTAAATTCTAGGTCCGGAAAGAAATTGCGGATGCGGTTGTACCCGTTGGAATGGGTTCTTCCCATGAATCCTCCGCCAATCAAACCAATATTGAGTGTCTTTTTTGTTGCCATTGTAAGCGTATTGTCGTTTATAAATGAAGATTATTATGCTCCGGTCCAACCATGGTGGTTCCTTACTTTGATCAAGGCAGCAAGGATATCATTCCATGTTTGTTGTTTCATCATGACATCGTTGGGGAACATGCAGCCATCCCAGCAAATGTGCTGAAAGGCTTTGGTGAGTTCGCCATTTTCATCGCGCAGCCAAAAGCCTGCATGCTTTGCGATGTCGAGCTTTCCGTTGGGATCAAGTGCCTGGCAATGTCTTCCAGTTTTGTCGTGAGATCCTGTACCATGAACGGTTCCATCGTTTTGTGCGACATGGAAATCAATGGTCCAGGGGCGCAGTGCGCTGGTGAGTTTTTTTAGTCCTTCATCCAAAACAGCACCATCGCTCCAGTCAAAATTTTCAGGAAGGATGCGGTGCTCAGGTGCATTGTAACCAAGCAGGTAAAGCAAAGTATGGGCCATGTCTGCCTGGAACCCGATGTTCGGACGATCAACAGCCTCAAGGGTATCTACCATGGCCTTCCAGCTGTGCATGCCACCCCAACAGATCTCACCTTCAGCAGCCAGTCGCTCACCATAATCTGCAGCAACATCACAGGCCTCACGAAAAGTTTCAGCAATCAGTTTGGTGTTGCCTGCAGGATCCTGTGCCCAGGCTTCCGGCTTGCTGGCAGAGTCGATGCGGATGATGCCGTAGGGGCGTACACCGGCATTGCGGAGTTTTTTTCCAAATTCGCATGAGCGTTTCACCATGTCAACAAAGACTGCGCGGTCTTCTTTGCTGCCCATGGCTGGGCCACCCCAGATGGGGGCCACCAAAGAACCGATGTTGAGGTTGAGTTCACCTACTTTGTCAGCCAATCTTTTGATCCCATCTTCTGATTCATCGATGTTGAAATGGGGCTCAAAAAGGCCGATATCGATGCCATCAAATTTCACACCATCCACTTCTGCATTGGCAGTGAAGTCGATCAATGTGTCCAGTGAAATAGGGGGTTCTGAATCCGGGCCTTTTCCTACGATGCCAGGCCATGTCGCGTTGTGGAGTTTTGGATAATTGTTTTCAGACATATGGTTGCATTTTTGTTTGAAGAATTAAAGATTGTGTTTTGCCGCTTGTGCTTTGATGAAGGAAAGCCCATTGATGGCCATGTCCCAAGGGCCTGAGTATTCTCTCCATACATTGATGGCATTGGCAAAGTCAGGATCATTGCGCGAAAATGCTTCGATGGTCAGCCATCCGTTGTAATTGATTGCGGCAAGGCTGGCAAAGGTTTCATCCCAATGCACATGACCATCTCCTGGTGTTCCCCGATCATTTTCACTGATGTGTACATGTGCCAGAACAGGCGCAATGGTTGACAGTGCTTCATTTGCTTTTTTCTCTTCAATATTGGCATGATGGGTATCATACATCGCTTTGACATGCGGATGATTGGCTTTGTCAACAAGGTATTTGAGTTGCACCATTGTATTGCAGAGATAACATTCAAAGCGGTTCAATGCTTCCAGGGCAAGTGTGATGCCGGCCTGCGCTGCATGTTCTCCAGCATGGTGCAAGACTTCTGCACACCAGTTGTATTCGTCTTCCTGTGGTGGCTTCTTTGAGAAGTTTCCGTGTGCAGAATGAAAAGGGCCACAAAGAATAGAAGAGCGCATATCATGTGCACGGTCGATACCCCATTTGATGCGGTCCAGTGCTTTGGCACGTACAGCAGGGGAAGGGTCAACCGGATTCTGTGCTGCATCCACTACAAATACACTGGTGGTTTCCAATCCGATGTTCTGTGCATGGTCGCCAAAACGCTTGTAGGCAGCATCATCCGGTGCACCAATAAAACATTCCACACCATCGTATCCAATGGCTTTCAATCGATCGATGATGGGGAATTGTTCATCCGAAACCACGGCAGACCAAACCAAGGTATTGAATCCAATTTTATACATACTGTTTTGCTGTTTTATTTCCTGTAGGGTACATTGATTTGCATGGGGCCTTTCCATTTTTTCGGCACTGGTTTTCCTGCGGCCCAATGGATCGCGTTGATGACCATGTGTTGAAATGGTTCCTGATCAAAATCTTCAGGATGACCAAGGGTGGTAAAAAAGATGCGTGCGCCAAAGCTGTTGGTGCCTGTCCAAGCCACCGGATTGTCGTAAGCGTTCTTGTTGTTGGGCTTGATGGAGTGCCCCATCATCAATGCTTTCGAACCATTGGAGGGATATTTGGGCAATACCTGATAAAGCCATGAACGGGCATGGAAGGTTTTGCCTACTCCGGTAAGGATGGGATCGTTGGATACTGAATCAATCATGGTCACATCTGTGGATGATTCGTGGCCATAATGGGTATGCTTGTTGATGCCGCCCCAGCCGGGAGGTGTGTTGAAAGCAAACTCACCAAATGCATTCCATTTCTCCAAAGGATGTCCCTTGGGATAATTGAACGCATGGGTGGTGGTGCGAAATCCAACCAATGGTTTTTTGGTCTTCAGGTAGTCTTCAATCAACTGGACCTGATCAGCAGGAAGCTTCCTCCAACGGAGAAAGAATACCGCCAGGTCAGCGTCCTTGAGCGCTTCCAGCCCTGGTATGTTTTCCTCTGCATTGTGATCGGGATAAGCCTTCAACACGATGGTGCGGAATCCATAGTTTTTTTCCAGTTCTGCTGCAACAATGGGAAGGGTGGCTTCGCCGCTGTATTCATGATCTCCAGTGACAAAAACAATCAAGGGTTTTTTGGATTTCCCCTTTTGTTTTTGGCTGAATCCTGTTGCCATGCTGACCATGAAACAACAAAGAATGGAAAATGATTTTAGCATGGAATTTTTATTCATGATGGTTGTGTTCTTTTTTCAAGGTAATCAAAAATCATGTTTTTTATTTCTCCATTGGATGAAGCTTAAGGAGTTCTTCAGGCGTGTAGAAACCGGATTTGTCCTTGATCGCTGCGCGAACTTCTTTGACTTTTTCTGGAGTAACGGCGGGAGCCTTGTTGCCAAATGCATTGCGCACATAGGTCAAAACCGCTGCCATCTCATTGTCATTCAGCATACCTCCGTATTGTGTCATGGGAACCTGTCCGGGGTATTGCTTTCCATTCACTTCAATAGGGCCATAAAGTCCTTTCATGACCAGTTTGATCAATCGGTCTTCATTTCCAGTAACCCATTTTGAACCACTGAGAGGAGGGAAGCCGGCTGCTTCCAAGCCTTTTCCATCGCCTTGGTGGCAGGTATTGCAGTAACCATCGCGCATATAAATCGCTTTGCCTTTTGCCAAAACTTCCGAGTTTATGCCTGCAGCAGTTGGTGCCTTGTCTGCAACATCTTGTTTTTTCCTGATCACACCATGGCCATTGATATGGGCCTCGGCAGTGGCATAGGGTTTTACCATCCATGAATCCAGTGGTTTTTTTCCTGCCTCAAGGATGATGGGCAATCCTTTTTCCTTGCTCAACCAAGACGCAGCAACAATGGACTCGATGCGAACACGGGCACTGTCATCTTTTGCAGCACCCATCAGGAGGGCAGCTTTGTCTGGCAATTCGTTGCCTGCAAAACGCGCCACTTCCACGGCAGCGGCCCGGATGCGATAGTCCTTGGCTTTGAGCAGTTGGCGCAGCAATGGTTGATCGACCTTGTTTTGGCCCCAGCTTACCCAGAGCGCTTCCAGCAAAAGCTTTTCGTATTGGGGTGAATTTTTGTCCAGTTTGCTGATCCATTTTTTCAGTTCCGGAAGCACCGCTGTTGCTGGGTGTTCCCTCAGTTCACGACGAGTTCTGTAGCGTGTGCGGTATTCAGGCAAGGTTAAATTCTCCAGCAGTTCAGGGATGGTGGCACCATCTACTTTTGCAGGGGTTACCAGCGGGCGAGAAGGATAGGTGACACGGTAGATACGGCCATGGGTATGATCACGCAATGGATCCCTTATGTTGTGCTGCATATGACCGATCAAGACATTGTGCCAGTCTGCAATATACAGGGATCCATCAGGGGCAAATTCAAGATCAACCGGGCGATAATTGATGTCGCTGGAACGCACAAGATCTTGCCTGTGTTGGGTGGAATAGCCTGCGCCTGCATCCATCATTTTGTGTTGCTTGGTCCCCAAAAATCCAATGGTATTGTTGATGAGCATATCACCCTGCACTTCATCCGGGAAATGCCTGCTGGAGATAAATTCCAGTCCTGAAGTTGGCCTTACACGGTGCTTCTCTTCAATGATGGACGCCGGTGTTGGAGTGGCTTCACCATAACGAGACTTGACTGTTCCTGGGGTCATCCAGGTAACATCTGGTCCTGAAGTTTCAGCATAGAAAACCTGTCCCCAATTATCAAAGGCGATACCCCAAGGGTTGGGAATGGACAGCTGAGCAATACGATCAAGCTTTTTCTTTTTGGTGTCGTAACGGAAAAAGCCACCATTGGTGCCGCGTACAGGACCATAAGAAGTCTCTATATCATTGGCCAGAAATACACCCTGTCCCATGTAGATGGAACCCGATGCATCTGTAGTATAGGCATGGTGCGCATGATGGGTGTCATGGTCATCGAAGCCACTCAAAAGAACTTCCCTGCTATCGCATTTGTCATCACCATTGGTATCTTTCAGCAACATGAAATTTGTTCCCTGCGAAAGATACACCCCTTCAGGTGCTAGTTCAAAGCCCAGTGGCAGCTGCAATCCATCCGCAAAGGTGGTTTGCTTGTCTGCTTTTCCATCGTTGTTGGTATCTTCCAAAATGATGATCTTGTCATTCGGTTTTGGATCACCTGGTTTCCAATGCGGATAGGTTGGCATAACTGCCACCCAAAGTCTACCCTTGTTGTCAAAGGAAATCTGCACAGGATTGGCGAGATCAGTAAATTCCACTTCAGAAGCGAACAAATCTATTTTGTATCCAGGTGCAACGGTGAATTTATCGAGGGCTTCCTGCCCATATAAATAACGCATTGCAGCATTGGGATCTTTGGGTTTGTAGTTGGTTTGAACCTGAGGTAGAATGGATGTTTTTGCATCTGCAGCTGCCAGATCCATTTTTTTTCCTTGGGCAGCCATCCAGATGGCGGTATCCCGGATCAGGGTCATTTCCCTGATTTTCTTTTGCTCTGCTGGATAGTTGTCGGGTCCAAATGGGTTATACCTTCTCCCAAAAACATGCACGCCATTGGGAATTTTGTAGTCGTTGTGCCACATCCAGTTTTTCTCCATTACGGCAGCATATACTGCTGTTTTGTTGGATGGTGTTGGTATACTGGATTTTCCAAAAACCTCATTGGCCAGGAAAGGGCCGAATTTTGCATATCCCTCATTGGTCAGTTGGCTGCCGTCAATGGTCAACTCCGTGGCTGGATCATCCAGCCAAATCTTGCTGGGGGTGAAGGCATTCACAAAATGAACCTTGTTTTTCGCAGCAATTTCTTTCATGGCCTGGGTGTATAGCAGAAGATTGGCATTCTCCGTTTTTCCGTTGGGAAGGTCGTATTTCCCTGAAAGGTTTTCGAATGCTATTGGTGAAACCAATGCGAGTTGAGGGGCAGCATTTCCATTGTATTTCTGAGACAGGGTATGCTTGATGAATGCGTCTAGCTCAGCCTTGTAGTTCTCCAAGCCGGATACACCCTGAAATGATTCATTGTATCCAAAGAAGGCAATGATGATGTCTGCCTTGTGTTTGGTCATCCATTGATCAGGGTACTCTACAAAACCTTCCATTCCAGCCGCTTTGGCCAGTTCAGTTTGAAATTTTTCTGCACCAGGAAATGCCCATGGCGTTTTTCTTCCGGAATGTGGACGGAATCCAGGCGTATTTCCTCCATCACACATGTTGCGAACATAGAGCATGCTGTCTGGATAACGAAGCTGCAGCTCTGTTTCAAAATGATCAAACTCTATCATCCTGGAACCCAAGTTGTTGCCGATGAGGATAATGCGGGAACCTTTGTTGATGCTGAGTTTGGTCGATCCGGGCATCATGAAGGAAAATATACCTATCATGGCTGCAACGACTGCCATTCCTCCGAAGTGGAATCTATATTTGCTGTTTTTTTTCATGTTTTAAACGGTTTATAAAACCATGTCGGGGTTGTTAGGTCCAAAATGTTTCAGGATGACGATAGGATCAGTGGCAGATGTATTGACTATTTTGACGCCTTCCATGGCTGCCTTTTCACTGATGAAGAATTCATCGTTGGTCAGCTGTCCATAACGGATCAGGGCAGGGGTTTCAATTTCCCAAACACCAAATGTTCCGCGTCCTTGCATGACGATGATACCGTATGCAGCACTATCCTTTATGGTTACCGTTTGTCCAGGGAAAACGGTAAGTTCCTTAGCGCCAAAGGCTTCTGATTTGTAGCAAATCCAATTTTCTACATACCCATTGGCTTTCATTTCCTCCAGGTCATGCACAGGCTTGGGTGCCATGAAACGGTTGGCCATGGTATTGGGATCCACATTGAGTTCCCAGTCCAAAACTTCCATCAGGGCATCATAATCACCGATGCTTTCCTTGGGTGTACCATTCCAGAGTAATTCTTCCGGAATGATGGCCTCATTCACCAACGATTGGTACATGGCAAAAACATCTGATGCCTTTTGTGGCTCATAAGTACACATGCTGCCAGGAGCATGCAACAATCCAGGAGGAACATCCCATCCAGTACCAGGTTCCAATTTGTAGGCCTGTGAATAGTTGGTAATCTTGTTATCACCCTTGGTGAAATTGAGCAGACAATCCTTGATCACATCTTTCGGTGTGCCAGGTGCGATGCCGATAAATGTATAAGGAAAATCACCTCCATGGTTGTTCAATTGCGGAGGGAAATAATAGGCTTCGGGTTTCCCTTTTTGACCGATCAAAGCAGCTTTTTCATCGTTATGGTGAACATGATGGGGAAGTGGCCCCATGTTATCAAAAAACTTGGAATACATGGGCCAGCTTTGGTATTCATTCCAGAGTCTGTCTCCTATGAGTTCTCCTTTCAATTCATCAACAGCATCTTTCAACAGGATCTGATGGGTGGTTTGGCCATCCTGGTAAACCACAGGGCTGAGTCCTTCATTTTCTCCTGTTAAAGGACCATTTTTCGCAGGTGTCGTTGACGAAAGCCAGCGCTCATCAATGCCACCCCTTTCTCCTCCCAGGATATAGTAATCATCAGGATGTAATTTTATCCTTCTTCCAGGAACACAAAATGATCTGGGTACCCATGTTGGTGCTAATCGAAGAATTCCTTTGCCTTGTTCGAGTGCTTTTTTTGCAATGCTTTGTTGTTCCATATCGGCTTATGTTAGGGTTAAATAATCAATGAAAATTTTTGTCGATGTTTTCATTTCCTTGAATGGCTTGGAATGAAAGATTGTACTGGATGTGTTCTCCAGGTGAGATGAAAATCAGTGTTTCATTTTCCCTGGCTTTGGATTGGCCAATGGGCGGATGAGAACCCGGTTCAAGGCCTGTAACATATTCACCTTTGCCCCAGTGTTGCCAATTGGTCATCCATGGCAATTCATTTTTATTGAATTGAATTGCTAAAGCCAATTCCAACGCAGGATTGTGGAGGCCACAGATGCATTGTCCGCTCTCAGACGCCTCAATATCAACAATTGCCACTTCTTCACCATTGCCATTGTGGTTCATCAGGGTATCAGGGCAGGTTTTAAAAGCTTCGCCATTGGGGAAATCATTCCCATCACGGGTGAGCATTTTGCCCTTCCATATCAATAGGCTTCCCTTGTCTGCAAGGGGCCATCCGAAATTGCAATGATAGAGGATCATGTGTGGTGCAGGTGTATTGCCCCTGTTGGAAATCTCATCATGGATCTTGAATCCAGAAACACCAAGCGTTGCGGAAATGGTTCTTCTGAGCTCCAGTGCCGGACCGAAAATTTTAGATTCTCTGATGATGCCGGTGATGCTCATGTTCATGTTTCCGTTTTCAGGATCTGGTTGAACAATGGAGACAATTTCTGCCGGGATATTGCTGATGTTGCCGTGCACTCCTCTTTCACCAAATGCATCTTTTTCTGGTCCGCCAACATGGGAGAGGCCACAGGTAGTCACCAGGCCGCCGCCAAAGGTTCGGAGCCAATCCAAACCCTTGTCTGAAGAAGGTTGTGGTGGTGGAAACCCAGCATGGTTCAACCAGGCCAGGTTGTATTGATTGTAAGCAGCATCAGCGATATCCATTGCCCTATCGATCAACACCTTGAAGCGAAGTCCGGCTCCGGTATTGATCCAGGCAACACGCATGCCCCTGCTGATGCCATTGTCAAGCACAGACGTTTCAATGCCCCCAACCTGTGATACATTTCCAACCTTATCGCTCCAAATCTGCTGTTGAGGCATGTTTATTTGGTTGAATTGTAAACAGGGTGAGCTGGATTGCCACCGGATTTCAAGTAGGCCATCAGGTCCTTGAGTTCCTCAGGGTTCAGGCCATTGATCATACCAGGCAGCATCGGAGATACCTCAGATACACGGGTTCTGGCAACATTCTTCTTCAAAACCTCCTTGATGGTTTGAGTGTCAAAAGGATTTTGTGAAATGTAGTATTTGTCATTGTCCTGGCGTATCAATCTTCCCATGAGTGAGCCACCGGCTTTGAGGTAGAACACCGTTGAACCATATTGGTCTGAGATGGTCTTGCTAGGGGAGATGATGGCTTCAAGCATATCCTTGTTGGAGAACCGGGTTCCCAGCTGGGAAAGGTCTGGACCTGCAATACCACCTTCTCCTCTGACCTGGTGACAGGTACGACAGAGGGATGCGGCAAACATTGCTTTTCCTTGCTCAAAATTTCTTGTTCCGTTGGCACTGTCTACGACGGCCAAGGCTTCAGCAAGTTTCCATCCACGGCCTGGACCTTTCGGCCTTACAGGTCCAATGTCCAAGCCTTTCCTGGCAAGGGTTACAATCGAGTCTCCAGAGATTCTGTTGTATTTTGCAAAACTTTCTTTAGGATGATTTTCTAATGCATTTTTTCTTGCCTTATCGATGAAACCAACATAACAAACACCTCCTTTGTAACCGAATGCGGAATAATACCATTGGAAATATTTGGTTCTCAAATCATCTGTCCAGCCATTCTTGGCCTGGCTCAAAACATTTGCATACCAGGTCTGTGTGAGTGGAGGCATTTTGGACAACATGCCTGCAATGTCCATTCCATACTGTGGATTGCGAAGAATCAGGTCTGATGATTCAGAAACTGTTTTCTGTGCAGCCATGTCATCTTTGGCAACAGCCAAGAGGGCCATTGTTTTTTCAACAGCTTTTGGTGCATCAACATAGACCAATAGCTTGCTGAGTTCCTTGTTGAGCTCATTGGTGGCAGCCGGGAAAATGGGACTCAGTAATTTAGCCACAGCATCTTTTTCAGCTCCATCAGGTGCGCCCATCCTGGTAAAGACAAGTTCAATGGCACGCATCAAATCCAGCTGCTGTGGCGCTGTGAGCAAGGAAATATTTACATTGGTAAGAGCTGTCAGCAATGGCTTCTTGACTTTCGCATCACCACGCCTTGCCAGACCAATCGCTGCATTGGTAAGGATTACCGGATCTTTTTCATTGATTGTTTTATCAGTCCATTCCGCAAGCGGTTGTGCTTCAACAGCGATGCGCGCCGCATAACGAATGAAACGATCCTTGTCCTTTAAAAAGGGCCAGGCTTCATTCACGGCACCTGCCGTTGGTTTCCCATGATAGGTTTCCAACTTCTTACGGGTTTTTTGTGCTTCATTTAATTCAACTTTTGCCATGGCAGTATTCTTCGTCTCAGATCCTGCATAATAAACACGGTACATGTCTGACTCCAGCCTTCTGCCTCCGGTAAGGAAATACAATGCGCCATCAGGTCCTATAACTCCATCAGTCAATGGGAGCGGGGATCCAGAAATGAATTCTTCACCTGTTGCAGTGTAGGATGCACCGTTTGATTTTGGATAGATGGCATAAATGATGCCGAAACTCCAGTCAAAGGCGAACAATGCATTGCGGTATTTCTCCGGGAATTTTGCGTTGGATCCAGATACAAAATTGGTAGGAGATCCCTGTCCTACATTAACGGCTGCCGGAAGGTTGTCAGGGTAGTTGGCATTCCATTTGTTGGTGCCGGGTCTCCAGCCGTATTCACCACCGCTGGTAACGTGGAGAATTCTGGTAGGGCGGTACCATGGTGTGCCAAAATCCCACTCCATGTCAGAATCATAAGTGAACATCTCTCCAGCATTATTGAACGCGAGGTCAAAAGGATTGCGGAAGCCTGACGCATACATGTTCCATTTGCTGCCGGTTGAATCAACCTGGGCCACCCATCCACCATGGGATTCAACGGTGTTATCATGACCATTGGGGTCCTTGATTAAGGGGAATAGGTTATCAAACTTTCCGTCTGGAATATTCTGATATGAATCCAATTTTGGAATTTTTGTGAAGTTGCCGGAAACTACAAACAGGGATTGTTTGTCTGGAGCAAGAACAATGCTGTGTGGCCCATGTTCTCCATCGCCATCCAGCAATTTGAGCAAGGTTATTTTGTCAAACTGATCATCTCCATCAGTGTCCTGGAGACGGTAAAGCCCACTGGTTCTCTTTAATTTTCCATTTCCGCGATGGTTGATCATCACATATAAACTGTTGAAAGCATAGAGCAGACCATGTGCATAACCCATGGAAACCTTTCCTGTTGTGGTATCGGTCATGAAAGCAGGATCTTTCAGGACTTCCAGTTTTTCAACTGTTGTTTTGTTGATGGTATCTCCAATGGCTGGTACCTTCAAACGGTACAGGTATCCATATTGGTCAGATGCTATAATTCTGCCCTTGTTGTCAAAGGTCATGGATACCCAAGATCCTTCTTCATGCTCAGAAGGTCCATAAAGCCTTTCTGCTTTAAAACCCTGGGGCAGTTTAAGGTTGGCAACTTTTGGATCATCGGCGGTGAAAAACGCATCCTCATTCCGAATAGAAAAGGATATAACAAGAACAATAGGCAGGAAAAGGGCGAGTAGCCTGAGCGGCAGGACCAAGTTTTTTTTCATGATGGCAGTTTTAATTCGGCAAAATCAGTATCCTCAGTTCGTCAATTTTAATGTTAAGTTTACTTAAATTGCCTTGGAATATATGCTATCGTAAAATAGGCCTTACCCTTCAATTAAAAAAATATATCGGGTAAAGTTTATGCACGGAGTGTGTTGACAATTACTCGCAAGCTGGCAAGTGAGTTATTTACATATCATGAGCGATTCACCTAAACAATCATTTTACAACAAGCGGCTCTTCTGGGTAGGCATTGCTTTGTCCTGGATTTGCATATTTGCAGTATTCAATACCATAAAGATTGCAGGATCAGGGCTTGATCTAACGGGATCCCTGGCATGGAAGTTGCTTGGTCGTCTGCATCCGATGGCTGTTCATTTACCCATCGGAGTGATTCTTTTTGCAGCCTTCCTGGAAATTCTGATCATCTTCAAAAAGCATGCTGCCTACCGGCAGGCCATTCAATTGACTTTATTGACAGGGCTCATCGCAGGGCTATTTTCTGCTATCAGCGGATTGATGTTGTCTGCTGAAGGGGATCACGCCAGTTCTTTGCTGCTCAGGCACCAGTGGTTGGCGATGGGTGTTGTTTGCCTGAACGGCTTGGCCTGGTTCAGGCATGCTGATCTGCTGCAACATCCAACAGGCCAGCGCATCAAAATATTTAGGATCATCCTTTTTGCCAATGTACTGCTGCTCTTGCTGGCAACCTATTTTGGAGCATCCCTGACCCACGGCACCAATTACTGGTCAACAGAAGCATCAAAAAAAACAGCCACAACCTTGTTGAAAAACAAGACCACTTCTATGGCTCAAGAACCTCAGCTTGAACAAGATCCAGCATTGGTTCTTGAAAATGAGCAGTTATTTACCAACCTGGAATCACCCTCATTGGAGCAACAAATAGACCTTCAGCTTCAGGTAAGAACAATCCTGGCACACAATTGCTATGATTGCCATGGTCCTGAAAAGGTAAAGGGAGACCTGCGCCTGGATCATATCGACTTGATCATGAAAGGAGGAGAGAGTGGACCCGTTGTTGTTCCTGGCAATGCAAATGCCAGTGAGTTGTACAAGCGGATCAGCTTGCCTGAAGGCCATGAAGACATCATGCCTTCCAAAGGCAAAAAACTCACTGAACAGGAAATCAAGGTTATTGCCCAATGGATCAATGCTGGGGCGGCCTGGCCTGATAGCCAGCAGGTCAAAAAAGCATTCAGGAATGCCGCGCTGGCTCCCAGAAATCCTGCATTGCCATCGGATGCTGCAGCATATGCCAATCCCATTGACAAATGGACCAACAGTTACCTGAAAGCAAAGAAACTACCATGGCCCAAACAGATTGATGACAGGACTTTTATCCGAAGGGCTTATCTCGATCTGATCGGACTGCTGCCAACACCACAGGAAATGGAAACCTTTTTGATGGATAAAAAAGCAGACAAAAGGGATAAGCTGGTAAGGCAGTTGCTTGACAGAGAGGATGACTTTGCAGCCCATTGGTTGAGTTTCTGGAATGATGCATTGCGCAATGATTATACCGGTCCCGGATACATCACGGGTGGAAGGTTTAACATCACCAATTGGCTGTACAATTCCATCAAAACAAACAAACCCTATCCTCAGTTTGTAAAGGAACTGGTCGACCCCGTCAAGGAATCCAAGGGATTTATTGAGGGCATCAAATGGCGCGGTGAAATCAATGCAAGTCAACGGACAGAGATGCAGGCTGCCCAGAATGTTGCTCAGGTATTTTTAGGGTTGAACCTTAAATGTGCATCATGCCACAACAGTTTTATCAGCGATTGGAAGCTGACCGATGCCTATGGCTTTGCCAATATTTTTGCAGACAGTTCATTGGAGATCAACCGCTGCGACAAGCCCACTGGAAAATTCATCCGCCCGCAGATGTTGTGGAAGGATTTGGGCAAGATTGACAGCATGGAATCCAGGAAAGTGAAAATGGCACAATTGGCTGAAATCATGGTCAAGCCTGAAAATGGAAGGTTGTATCGCACCATCGTCAACCGCATCTGGAAGCAAATGCTGGGCAGGGGTTTGGTAGAGCCTGTAGACCAGATGGACAATCAGCCATGGAGCCAGGATTTGCTGGATTGGATGGCATTTGATTTTCAGAAAAAAGGAGGGGATGTCAAAGCATTGATTTATTCCATTGCCACATCAAAAACTTATCAGACCAAGTCTGTTGGTCTGAAAGACCCTAACGATGTTTATCTACAAAATTATGTGTTCAGGGGCTCCCTCAGAAAACGCATTACAGCAGAGCAGTTTTCTGATATTGTTGGGGCAATCATCGATCCTATTTTTCCGGATTCTATCATGAAGTTCAAGCCACAATATGCAGCAGGCTTTGTTCCCCCCGGAGGTTATTTTGCCAGGGCAGCCTTTGTGGCCAATAATCCATTTTTGATTGCGTTGGGAAGACCCACCAGGGAGAATGTTACCACCAGCCGTGAGTCTCAGGCCAACCTGCTCCAGGCGCTGGAACTGACCAATGGAGCGCGGTTCAATGCCATGCTAAAACGTGGTGCCATCAAGTGGCAAAGCCGCTACCCCGATGGAATGTCACTGTTGTCTGCATTTTATTCACTTTCTTTTGGGCGCAAACCCAATAGCAAGGAAAAAGCAGTGGCAATCAAAATCTTGGGGGATACACCCTCACTTGAAGGCATCCAGGATTTTTTCTGGGCAGCTCTGTTATTGCCGGAAATTCAGATCATTGATTAATATTAACTTCATTGGCCATGAGCAAATTCTCGGATAGAAGACAATTTTTAAAGAATACCAGTGCTGCAACCATTGCTGCCCTGGGAGCGACCATGCCCTTATCCGGACTCTTGAGCAGCATGAAGCCTTTCGGAAAACAGTCAACTGCAGATACAGTCATTTTGCTATGGATGGCGGGTGGCATGGCCCACACCGAAACATTTGATCCCAAAAGGTTCACTCCATACGCAACGGGAATGAAATCCGATGATGTACTCAGTACATTCAAGTCTGTGCCAACCATCCTGGATGGTGTTCATTTTTCGGAGGGATTGGAATCCATCGGAAAAATCATGGACAGGGGAACTGTCATCCGTTCTTATGTTGCGGCAGACATGGGGCATATTCTGCATGCTCGCCATCAATACCACTGGCATACATGTTACCGACCTCCACAATCTGTATCAGCCCCCCATATTGGATCTTGGGTTGCCAAGGAGTTGGGGCCAATCAACAGCGCGATTCCAGCTTTCATTGATATCGGACAGCGATTTACTGTCGGTGAAGGAGAAGAACTTAAGGCCTTTCATACAGCAGGTTTTTTGGGTAATGAATTCGGACCCTTCATGATTCCAGATCCGACAGCAGGATTGGATTCTGTTCGACCACCCGTCGGTATGTCTGAAACCCGGTTTGAGAAAAGAAATCAATTGTACAGAGATCTGATGAACCAGGGGCCGATGGGTGAGTATGGATCTGATTATCACAAGGAATCCATGAAGCGCTCCATGGAACAGGCTTACAGGTTGCTCAAATCTCCAGAGGCAGCTGCATTTGACCTTAACAAGGAGCCAAAGTCCAGCTATGATATTTACAATACAGGAAAATTTGGATTGGGTTGTCTGATGGCCAAGCGGCTCACCCAAAAAGGTGCAAGGTTCATCAGTGTAACAACAGAATATGAGCCCTTCATGAATTGGGATACTCATGAAAACGGTCACACGCGCTTGGTCGAAATGAAAAAGAGGATTGATGGCCCAATCGCTCAACTTGTCAAGGACCTGGAACAGTCCGGACACCTGGACAGGACCATGATCATCCTGGCAACTGAGTTCAGCAGGGACATGATGGTCGAAGGCAGGCCGGAGTTGAAGGTAAGGGAGCAGGTCAAACAACCCGACATCATCAATGATATCAAGTTTTATGGCATGCACCGTCATTTCACAGATGGATGTTCCATGCTCATGTTCGGAGGAGGAATCAAGAAGGGCAATGTATTTGGTCAGACGGCAGATGAAAGGCCCTGCAAGACCATCAAAAATCCCATCGTCATTGATCAGGTTCACCAGTCTATTTATCATGCACTTGGCATTCATCCAGAGACCAATTATTTGGTTGAGGAAAGGCCTTTTTATACTACTCCTGATGGTAAAGGAAAAGCAGTAAAGGAATTGTTTGGCTAATACAGCCATTGCGATATTTCAAGGTGCAACCAAGCATGATGATTCCTTATTTTACCTTAACTTTGCTCTTCGTTAGGAACATTAGCTCAGTTGGTTTAGAGCATTACTTTGACAGAGTAGGGGTCACTGGTTCGAGTCCAGTATGTTCCACCACTTTACCTTTTAAACTGCACCCGCAGCATGTCATCCAATCCCATTTACAAGGAACAATATGAAACCGAAGTGCTTGACAGCACTGGTTATGCATTGATTGTATGGAATGACGAAGTGAATACTTTTGATCATGTCATCAAAACCCTGATGGAAGTCTGCAAGCATGAAAGGGAACAGGCCGAACAATGCGCCTTGTTCATTCATTACAAAGGCAAATATGGTGTAAAGCACGGCTCTTATGACGAGCTGAAACCCATGTGTGATGCCATTACCGACAGGGGCATTGGTGCTACCGTGGAGGAGTTGAAGGGATAGCTTTTCTTTAGTTCAATTTTTCTTTGAAATGCACACTCATCGAGGGATGAAGGTTTGCCTGGTTCATGACCAATGACCGGATGAATTCATTGGAGGCTGCAGGTTCCAGCAATTTTACCAGTTTATCTTTTTTTAGTTTCATGGCGTCTTTTGGAACATACCCCAGCGCAAGAAAATCGTTTCTACCAATCATGATGCAAGTCAACTCAGTACTTTCTCGGCCTTCACCAAATACCGCAATGGTAGGGGAGTGATGGATCATTTCACTGATGGCCATTTTTACCTTGGTATTATAGGATGCAATGTCTTCTGTATGTTCACAAATGCCTTCACAAAATTCCTCCTCCCTTCCCACACAGGCAACCTGCTCTTTTTGGAGAAAACACATTTTGGGGCAAAGCTTGTGTTCTCTTGCAAGTTTGTTCAGCAGCCTTTGTCCATCTACCTGCATGGGAAATGATGTATATGACTGCAAGTGCTTTTTCTTTTTGACAATTCCCAGTCGAATGATTCCCTTCATATCTTCGTAGCTGCAAATCCCAAAACGGTTTTCAAATTTTTTCTGTGACCTGTTGAAGGCTGGCCATAATCGTTTGATTTCAATGCTTTCGAAAACACCCATCATCAGTTCATTCCCACATTCCCGAAAACTGATCTTGCTTACCATCCGGATGAGGTCTTGTTTTTTTTTGCTGACATCATTGTTTGAAAAATGACTGGTGACACGCTTTTTCAAGCGTTTTGCTTTTCCGACGTAAATGATTTTCCCTTTACTGTCATGAAAATAATACACACCCGGAGTATTGGGCATGCACTCAAGATCATTGCTCGATAGATTCATGGGCAGGTAACTGTCGCCACTGCCTTTCTTGAGCATGCTTTCAATATGGTTTTGCTTGTCATGCTGAAGCAGTTTGTGAAAAAGAACGGTTGTGGCTTCTGCATCTCCCATGGCCCTGTGGCGGTCTTCTATGCGGATATCAAGCGAACGGCAAAGGTTGCCCAGGCTGTAACTCTGGTGGCCATCGAATATTTTTCTGCTCAGCCTTACGGTGCATAGCTTCCTGGAATGCAATTTGAATCCATGTTGTGAAAGCTGGTGAGCGATAAACGAAAAATCAAAATTGACATTGTGTGCAACAAAAACCTTGTCTTGCAGCAGTTCATAAACATCTTTTGCAACTTGCCCAAAAATGGGGGCCTTGCTGACCATTTGGTCGTTGATGCCAGTAAGTTTTTCAATAAAAACGGGAATGGGTTGCATAGGGTTCACCAGGGTGGTGTACTTGTGCATCACTACCTTTCCATCACTGATCAAGATAGCGATCTCGGTAATGCTTCCTGTTCCTGCGTTGCCTCCTGTTGTTTCTATGTCTACAATTGCATACATGCCTAGCCCACAAATATGATCCGAAATTAACAAGATAATTCCGAAGGCAGTTGGCTTGTTGAAAACTTAGTCGAGATGCAGGCTGAACTCTTTTTCCATTTCCAGTTCAAGCTCTCTTTTGGTGATTTTCCTGAATGCACGATTTTTCAATGGGACCTCCTGCAACGTTTTGCTCTTTTCAATGATGTTTTGAAGTTCATACCGGGTATCACCGGAACCCAGGATCAGGATTTCTTTGGCTTGATGTATTTGATCAAGTACTTTTTTAAGGAATTGCTGCACATGGTTGTTTTCTTTTTCTTGCATTTTTTTCTGCCAGTTGATAGAAGTACCCAACATGCCGGTTTTATTGGTTGTTTCCCCATTAAATCTTTCTCTGCCTGCACCAGACTTGATTTCAATGAATTCCGGCTCACCCTGGGTTGTTGATTTCATCACCATGGCATGTTTTCTGTCTATCCAAATGGCATAAATGGTTTGATTGGCTGATTTTTTCATATAAAAGATTAGTTGACAGTTAAATGTGCGTGTATTTACGACAATTTTACAGACAAAATTTACCTTGGGCAATGACCATGATCAGGCATTTTTCAAACAGCAATCACCCCTCAGGCAGCTAGAAATCAGGTTATTTGAAAAAATTTTAACATTATCTTTGGAAATCTTTGTAACTTGAAGTGAGTGTTTTACGTCTTACTACTAGTTCCTTCTTTCCAATTCCATGATATGCCAATTTCAATTGAATACACCAATGAAAAAGAAAATCATGAATATCTTCACATCTTCACCAGCCGGTAAAACTGCTAAAGTCTTTTTGGTAGTGTTGGCTATCTATGCCTTGATTGCGTTGGTTACTTACCTGGTTTGGTAAGAACGACAGGTAGACAAACCTTATTCCTTCTCAGGAATTGCTCTTGGAGGTCATGACTTCATTGTTAGTCTCCTAGCAAACAAGATCCTTTGCTTGCATATACAGCAACATCACTGCTCCAAGGTCTAACTTTCTTGTTACCTTTGTAGACCTTAAACGTTCGCAATTCATGGAGATCTCCAAAACATTTGATTTTAAATCAGCAGAGCAAAAATGGTATCAGCACTGGCTGGATCAAAAATATTTTGAAAGTACCCCTGATGACAGGGAACCCTATACGGTTGTTATCCCGCCACCCAATGTTACCGGCATTCTCCATATGGGTCATTGTTTGAACAATACCATCCAGGATATCCTTGTCAGGCGTGCCAGGATGATGGGTAAAAATGCTTGTTGGGTGCCTGGTACAGATCATGCATCTATCGCTACAGAAGCCAAAGTGGTGCATATGTTGCGCGA
The DNA here is from genome assembly GCA_021299175.1 of Chitinophagaceae bacterium. Taxonomy (GTDB): domain Bacteria; phylum Bacteroidota; class Bacteroidia; order Chitinophagales; family Chitinophagaceae; genus Pollutibacter. The sequence goes on along the minus strand of JAJTFY010000010.1, from coordinate 11,285 downwards.
AAGGGGAATCCAGAAATCGAGTCTGAGTCGGGAAGCATTTCTTGAGTATGCCTGGGAGTGGAAGGAAAAATATGGTGGAGTTTTACCATGGATCCTGATTATTATCGCTCTGTGATCCATGTATTCAATGACCTTTACAGCAAAGGATATATCTATCGCGGGAAGCGCATGATCAACTGGGATCCGCGTGCAAAGACGGCTTTAAGTGATGAAGAAGTGATCTTCAAAGAGGTACAGGGAAAGCTTTACTTTCTCCAATACCAGTTGGCTGATAAGGAAGGAAACCCCTTGCCGCTTGAACATGGAGGCATCACCATCGCAACTGTTCGTCCGGAAACAATCCTGGGAGATGCAGCAATCGCGGTTAATCCATCTGATGAGCGCTTTAAGCACCTGATCGGCACTGAGGCCATCGTGCCACTGATCAACAGGAGAATACCCATCATCGGGGATGATTATGTGGCCACTGATTTTGGTTCTGGCGCATTGAAAATCACGCCGGCACATGACATGAATGATAACCAAATCGGTATCAAACATGGTCTTGCTGTTTATGATATCCTCAATGAGGACGGTACCATGAGTGCTGATGCCCAGCTTTACATAGGCCTGGATCGGTTTGAGGCCAGAAAGCAGATTGTTGAGGAATTGAAGTCGGCCGGTCATGTCGTCAAGATTGATGAATATACCCATCAGGTGGGCTTCTCAGAGCGCACAGATGTTGTGGTTGAGCCGCGGTTGTCTTTGCAGTGGTGGGTAGACATGAAAAAAATATCCTCACCTGCCCTTAATGCTGTACAGGAAGGGGAGATCAATTTTCATCCTGCCAAATTCAAGAACCTCTATCGCCATTGGATGGAAAACATCAAGGATTGGTGCATTTCGCGCCAGCTTTGGTGGGGCCATCAGATACCTGCATGGTATGATGCAGAAGGACGTTTTATCGTTGCCATGGATGAAGAAGATGCCAAACAAAAGTTTTCTGCAACATATGGCATAGAAAATCCACAACTCAAGCAAGATGAGGATTGTCTGGATACCTGGTTCTCTTCCTGGCTCTGGCCTTTTGAGGTTTTCAAGGGCATTTCCAATCCTGGCAACAAGGATGTTGCTTATTATTATCCGACCAATACACTGGTTACTGCACCTGAAATCATTTTCTTCTGGGTGGCCAGGATGGTGATGGCGGGCTATGAATACATGGGCGAAAAGCCTTTCAAAGATGTTTACTTTACCGGCATTGTTCGCGATCTGCAGGGAAGGAAAATGAGCAAGCAGCTGGGCAACTCTCCAGACCTGCTCGAAATGATTGATGATATCGGTGCTGATGCCGTTCGTTTTGGGATTCTCATCGCTTCTCCTGCAGGCAATGATCTGCTCTGGGACAAGGCATCCAATGAACAGGGAAGAAATTTCATCAATAAGATTTGGAATGCACTCAAACTGGTTCAACTCTGGAAGGAAAGATCAAAACCCAATCTCTCTGCAGAGGAGATGACCTTGGGTTCTGACTGGCCCCACGAATGGTTTGATGCAAGGCTGCGTGAGGTTTGCACTGAAGTAGATCAATTGATGGAGCAATTTAAATTGAGTGAAGCCCTCAAAACTTTATACACGCTGGTTTGGGATGATTTTTGCAGTTGGTACCTTGAGTGGATCAAGCCAGGTTTTGAAAAGCCCATGGATGAGGCCCATCTCAACAAGGCCATTGGTTTTTTTGAGATATTATTAGAAAGGCTGCATCCGTTCATGCCATTCGTGACAGAGGAAATGTACCACTTGTTGAAGGATGATCAGCCTGTTGATCTTTGTGTAAGACAGATGGATGCATCATTCATTGCCAGGGATGCAGACCATGCGATCCTGAAAGAGGCGGTATTGCTTAAATCCGCTATCTCTACTATCCGGGATGCAAGAGTGAAGGCACAAATCAAAAACAAGGATGCTGTTTCATTATTTGTAGCTGCAAAAGACACATCAATATGGTTGCCCATACAAGAACTGCTTAGCAAACAAGTGAATGCAAAAGGATTTTCTTTTACAGATGATCTAGTGGCAGACGCTATTCAGCTGGTGATTGGCGGAGACAAGTTCTATGTAAAAGCGGATCAAGTATTGGATACTTCCATCCAGCGAAAAGAGCTTGAAACAGAACTTGCCTATTTCCAGGGCTTTTTGGAAAGTGTTGAGAAGAAACTCTCCAATGAGAAGTTTGTCAACAATGCCAAACAGGAAGTGGTAGACATGGAAAGAAAAAAGCAGGCGGATGCATTAGATAAGATCAAGATGCTGAAAGAGGGATTGGCCAATCTTGGCTAGATCAGGATTTATTTAACTGTTCATTAGAATCAGTACGTTTAGATTTGCACCATGAGAAAAACTGTCTTGTCAATTGTTTTTTCCCTGGCATCTCTCTTTTCCTTCGCACAAGCCAAGAAAGCCAAAGTAGACACGATCCCAACCCCCATGCCCCTCACATTTGCCACTTATTGGGGTCCTGTGGGAACTGGAAATGCGCTCGCTGCACAAATCGCTGCTATCGCTCCTGCAGCCATTTTAGTCAGGGATAATGCAGGGAAATTATATGCGGTCAACGCATTTCGGATCAACTACAAGTTCAAAAGTACCTATCGGGATGATGAATCCGGGCAAACCAAATCAATGAATGATCTTCGGGTTGGAGATTTCAACAATACTTCACAACTCAGTCAGGTTTGGGCCGAAAGCATCAAAGACAATGTAAAAGCGGGAGATACCATTTTATTCAATCAGGTACTCTTTCGAAATGTCAAAGGGAAACTACAGTTGGCACCTGTATTGAAAATAATTGTTCGTTAGATCCTGTTATCTGATTAGCCATTCCATTTCCTGGTTCACCAGTTCATCCCTGAATGGAGTACTGATCCTGATATAATTATCAGTATACCCTTCAATCATCCCATTTTTATTTTCCTGTTCAAACAGGACTGTTCTTGTTTTTCCTTCCTGTGAAGCCCGGAAATACTGCATTTTTTGATAGGAGAGGTTCCTGAGCATTTTGTTGCGTTCATTACGAATCTGCACAGGTACAACAGCCTTTATCTCAAGGGCTTTGGTATTGGGTCTCTCTGAATATGTAAATACATGCAGGTAGGATACATCAAGTGAATGGAGAAAATCGAATGTCTCCTTGAACTCTGCTTCACCTTCTGCGGGGAATCCAACAATGACATCTACACCAATGGCACAATCCGGCATCAGTGTTTTGATCATCTCAATTCTCTCGGCATAGAGTTCTCTCTTGTATCGCCTTCTCATCAATCCAAGGATGGTATTGCTGCCACTTTGCAGTGGGATATGAAAATGAGGCATGAATTTTTTACTGGATGCAACCAATTCAATGATCTCTTTGGTCAGCAGGTTGGGTTCGATGGATGATATCCTGTACCGGCTTACCTCTTCGACTGTATCAAGTGCTTGGCAGAGTTCAAAAAAACTATTTTTTCTTTCTCCATCCATCATGCCAAAATCTCCTAAATTCACGCCCGTCAGCACAATTTCTTTTACTCCCTTGGTGCCAATTCCCCTTGCTTGTTGAACCACATTTTCAATTGAATTGCTCCTGCTTTTGCCACGCGCCAGTGGAATAGTGCAAAATGAACAATTGTAATCGCAACCATCCTGCACTTTTAAAAATGTTCTGGTGCGGTCGGTAACGGAGAAAGAGGCATTGAAATCATTGACCTCGCTGATGTCGCAGCTGCATATTCTTGTTGAATCTCCCTTTGTGAAATTCCTGAGGTGCTCAGGAAGATTGAATTTTTCTGCAGCGCCGAGTACAAGGTCTACACCGGGTATTTCGGCAATCTCCTTGGGCTTCAACTGTGCATAGCAACCAGTGATGACCACTACAGCCTCGGCATTTTGCTTTTGGATGCGCCTGACCAGTTGTCTGCACTCTTTGTCTGCATTTTCTGTTACGGAGCAGGTATTGATCACATATACATCTGCTGGTTCGTCGAACTCCTTTTTGGTGAAGCCTTCTTTCTCCAGCATTCTTCCCAACGTTGAGGTTTCTGAATAATTCAGCTTGCAACCCAGTGTATGCAGTGCTATGGTCTTTTCCGCTGTCATTGGCCGGCAAAGATACAAACGGGAAAGTGTATATTTGAATTAATATATGCGCAACGCCAGGTTCCTTATCGCCCCATTTCAGCTCTTGTATTGCATGTATGCCTATATTCTTGCTGCAATCATCATCTTTTCCCTGATTCCTTGTTTAATCCTCTGCCTGCCCTTTGGTAAATTCAAGGGTGGTAACATCATGTTTGAGATTTACAGAGTGGTGGGAAATCTTTTCTTTCTGCTGATCGGAATAAGGCATGTAAACCGCTATGAATCAAGGCCGGCATCCAATGAGCAATATATCTTCATCCCCAACCATATTTCTTATCTCGATGCCATTGTTGTGATCCTTGCAATCAAACATCATTTCAGGGCCATTGGAAAATATGAACTGCTCAAAGTACCTATTTTCGGATTCTTGTATAAGTTCTGTGTGATAACCGTCAATCGATCCAGCCCCGAAGACAGGGCAAGGAGTTTGAATGACCTTCGTAAGACCCTTGCCAGGGGAATTTCAATTGCTGTTTTCCCAGAGGGTACTTTCAACATGGCTGATGGCCCCATGGCCGAAATGTATGATGGCGCGTTTAAACTGGCCGTGGAGACGGGGAAAAAATTGCAGCCCATTCTTTTTTTGGATACTTATGACCGCATGCATTACCGCCATTTCCTTACCCTTACGCCTGGCAAATCAAGGGCTGTATATCTTGAGCCCATTGATCCTGCTGATTATCCCGATGCCGACCCCAAAGCGCTGAAAGCCATCGCAAAACAGAAAATGGCAGATAAATTGATTGAATACAGGGCATCCTGGATCAACCCACATTATTTTTCAAAACCCTAAGCAGTTCAACCTTTGTTTGCAGAAGTAATCATACCATTAGCCTTACCCAAGACCTATACCTATGCCATCCCAGCAGAGATGCAGTCTCTTGCCATTCCAGGGGTAAGGGTTGAAGTCAGTTTTGGCAGGCAAAAAAGGTATTCTGGCATCATCAAATCCTTGTGTGAAACTGGCCCAAAGGGTTTTGATCCCAAGCCCATCATCCAGGTGCTCGATCCTGAACCCGTTGTATATGAACAACAACTTGCCTTCTGGAATTGGATGGCCAATTATTACATGTGCAGTGAAGGAGAAGTGATGGCTGCGGCCCTGCCCACACAACTCAAACTCAGCAGTGAAACCATCCTGATGCTGAATGAGGAATTTGGTGAAGATTTTAGCGACTTAGATGATCAGGAATACCTGGTGGCAGAAGGATTGTTGTTGAAAAAAGAACTGAAGATTGAGGAAGTACAGGATATTTTGGATGCATCCCATGTTTATCCAGTAGTAAAGCGGTTGTTGGAAAAAAAAGTGTGCATCGCATGGGAATCACTCAAGGAAAAATATACTCCCAAGCGGGAGAATTTTGTTCACCTTCATCCTGATTACCACAATGAAGAAGCACTGGCCGGGTTGCTGAACCAATGGAACAACCGGGCTCCAAAGCAACTGGAATTGTTGCTGGCTTTCCTTCATCTGCAGAAAACAGAAGGGGAAGTGAAGCAACCTGCATTGTTAAAAAAAGCGGATGCCAGTTCAGCTCAACTGAAAGGATTGGTGGACAAAAATATATTGGTTATTTCAAAGCAATCGGTAGACCGCCTGCAGCTTCAATCCAAGCAGGTGCAGATTGATTTCACTCTTTCTCCTGTGCAGACCAATGCCCTTGAAAAAGTGCATCAGGCGCTTCAGGACAAGGATGTTTGTTTGCTTCATGGTGTTACTTCCAGTGGGAAAACGCAGGTCTATATCAAGCTGATTGAAGCGCAGGTATTGGCCGGTAAGCAGGTGCTGTACCTGCTTCCGGAAATTGCACTGACTGCGCAGATCATTCGAAGATTACAACAACATTTTGGTGGGTATATTGCCATTTATCATTCCAGGTTCAACCCCAATGAAAGGGTAGAGCTTTGGAACAAGGTGAAGAAAGGAGAGATCAGGGTTGTATTGGGCGCAAGATCAGCCCTGTTTCTGCCTTTCAGTGATCTTTCCCTGATCATTGTGGATGAGGAACAGGATGTATCCTTCAAACAACAGGATCCAGCACCACGCTACAATGCCCGCGATGCGGCCCTCTATTATGCGCGTTTGTGCAATGCAAAAGTGGTCTTGGGCAGTGCAACGCCGAGTATCGAAACCTATGCACAGGCTGTGGGTGGAAAATATGGGTTGGTGGAAATGTTTGAACGCTACGGTGGCGTTGAACTTCCTTCCATAACAGTGGCTGATACCAGGGGAATGGTCAACAACAAAATGGTCCGTCACATGATCACGCCTGCATTGAAAGAGTCAATGGACAAGGCCCTGGCAGAGAAAAAACAGGTCATCCTTTTTCAAAACAGAAGGGGGTATGCACCCTACAAGATTTGTGGTACCTGTGGTTTCATTCCTCATTGCGAACATTGTGATGTTACACTGACTTACCATAAACTTCACCATAGGCTTCAATGTCATTATTGTGGTACTTCTTACCCTGTAATGCTCACCTGCACTGCCTGTGGCGGGGCCAGTTGGGTGGAGAGGAATTTTGGTACCGAGAAGGTGGAAGAAGACCTGATCGAAATGTTTCCTGAACATACGGTGGCAAGAATGGATATTGATACGGTCAAAGGGAAATATGCCCACGATGAAATGATCAGGAGTTTTGAAAAACATCAGATGGATATCCTGGTGGGAACGCAGATGGTGGTGAAAGGGCTGGACTTTGAGCATGTTGCCCTGGTCGGGATCCTTGATGCTGACGGTTTATTGAGCTTTACTGATTTCAGGGTTAATGAGCGTGGATTTCAGCTGATGGAACAGGTGAGTGGCAGGGCCGGAAGAAGGGGACAGCAAGGGGCTGTCATCATTCAAACATCCAATCCAGGTCATCCCATCATTGCATTGGTGGCCGCCCATGATTACAAAGCTTTTTACACCATGGAGATGGAGTCACGCAAGATGTTTCACTATCCTCCCTATACAAGGCTTATCCAGTTGTTTTTTAAACATACGGATAAGTTGAAAGCCTTGAATGCGGCAGATTTTTTTGCAAGCCGCATCCAGCCCATGTTTGGAGATTATTTGATTGGGCCTGCAGAGCCTGTTGTGAACAGGGTCCGCAACAAATATATTTTTGAAATTCTCCTAAAGTTACCCAGGGATGGCTCAAAGAATACCCTGGCGAGAAACCATATACAACAAGTGATGGCCATCATGTTAAATGATGCACATTTCAAATCTGTGCACGTTCAGGTGAACGTAGATCCGCAGTAGGGAAATCATCTGAAGATGACGGTTCCAATGGCTTTCATCAGTTCCATTTCTGCCTGTTTCAGGTGCAGATGGGTTTGCAGAAGAATCATCGTATCCTCTTCATTGTTGTCCTTCTCGAGATCTGCCTGGTTCTCTATAATCAGGCGCTTTACTTTTCTCAATTTGAGGTAAGTCATGCTGGACCGAACTTCTTGTTTGTAAAGATCCGCCCGCTGGGGAATTTCGCCTTTGTAAAATTTTGACCAGTTGGGGCTGATCTCATGTTTTTCTGTAAGCAGCGAGACTGCCATCTGTCCTATTTGGGGATCTTCATGGTAGAGAAAGTTTTTCTCAGTAGGGTTATTGCCTTGCTGGTGCATGGCTTTATACGCATTCAAGACACCAACCAGCAGTTTGTTGTCAAAAAGGTCTTCCAACCCATCCTGCTCAATTTCATTGAAAATGAATGAAGCAACAGATTGCTCATCATCCCATGCCAGTCCACCAAACTCAATCAGGGTCCGGATTACGGCCTGTTCATTCAATTCATCCTTGAACAGAAGATCAATCCCTGCTTCTTCATTGTCTTGTGTTTCGGAAGGAATGACCTGATCAATACCGTCCCGTTGAGCCCTTTTTTCCTCTTTTCCAATCTTGTCCTTGCTGAACTTGTTTACAAGGGCAGTAAGGCCCTGTTCATCAACCTTCAGGATGGCCGCACAACGCTTGATATAATCTTGTTGACGGGTAAAATCTTCTGTTCTGCTGAGCTTTGAAATCGACTCTGCAATTTGGTTGACAACTGCTGCCTTCTGGTTACTGTCGTTGCCCGCATCTTTTAGGGCTACTTCCAGTTGAAAGAGGATGAATTCTTTTTTGTTTGCCTTTACAAATTCCCTGAAGGCATCTGCGCCGACTTTTTTTACATAACTATCTGGGTCTTCTTTGTCAGGAATCAAGACCAGCTGAACATTCAACCCTTCCTCAATGGCAAGGTCCAAACCCCTTAATGCTGCTTTTATTCCGGCCGCATCACCATCATAAATGATGGTAAGGTTATTGGTGTATTTTTTTACCAAACGAAGCTGGTCTGGGGTTAGAGAAGTTCCTCCGGATGCCACTACATTTTCTATCCCGGCCTGGTGCATGGCTGTAACATCCGTATATCCCTCTACTAAAAAACACTCATCAGCCTTGTCTATCGGATGTCTTGCAAAATAGGATCCATACAAGATCCTGCTTTTGATGTATAACTCGTTCTCCGGCGTATTGATGTATTTCGGACCACGGTCACTGCTTCCGATAACCCTTGCGCCAAATCCAATGATTTTGCCACTTTGGTTGTGGATGGGGAAGATAATCCTGCCCCTGTAATTGTCAGCCAATTGACCATCTCGCTCAATGCACAGTCCGCTTTTTTTGAGTAAGTCCTGACTGTACTGGTTTTTGATGGCTTCCCTTGCGAACGCATCGCGTTGGTTGAGGCAATAGCCCAATTGGAATCTTTCGATGGTTTCATCGTTAAAGCCCCGTTCCTTGAGGTAACCCAGCGCATTGTTTTTGCCTTCTTCCGACTCCTTGAGCTGGCTGGCAAAATATTTAGCGGCAAACTGGTTGAGGATATGAAGGCTGTCTGCGAGCTGCTGTTGTTCGCGGTACTCAGGACTTGTCTCGGTTTCTTCTACTTCAACATTGTATCGTGCAGCTAACCATCGAAGGGCTTCAACATAAGAGTATTTTTCATGCTCCATGACAAAGCCGATGGCGTTGCCACTCTTTCCACATCCAAAGCATTTGTAGATTTCTTTGGAAGGAGAAACGGTGAAGGAGGGTGTTTTTTCATTGTGGAAAGGGCAGTTGCCAATATAGTTGGTTCCCCGTCTCTTGAGCTTGACAAAAGACCCCACGATATCATGGATATCGATCCTGTTTTGAATTTCCTGTATCGTTTGTTGTGAGATCAAATTGGATTGAGGGTTGTGGATCAAATTTCTTTTAAGGTATTGACCTTTTACAGGGGTAAAGGACTGTGAATTTACGAAGTTTTTCCAAAACTGGACTCCTATGGAAGGAAGTCAATTGTACAGATCGGCTGCTTCTTTGGCTAAAACCATTAATAAAAAAATACTTCATCCAAAAACACAAATCCATTTTGACCCTTTTCCTGGTGCCATTCGGGAAGTGACTTGAGCGTCAACATTTCAATTTCAATGTATGTGTAGTTTCCTGGCTTGATTGGTACAATATAAGGGATGGATGCATTGGGCCTGGGGGATGTCGGCATTTCTGGTACGATGCTTCCAATGGTTTTCAATGCTTTGGGATTCTTTCCTCCTTTGATGGTGATTTTGGTTGGAGGAAACACAGAAGCACCCGATGAATTGGTCATGTCAGCGGCACTGATTACAATCTGTTGGAGATTAGGGTTACTGCCAAAATGGAATCCTGCTTTGAAGTCTTCTTTTTTAAACCCAAGCCAGCTGTTATACAGTTGATCTGCGGTCTGACTGTATCCCTTCCTGCCATCAATGAGTATTTTTGCACCATATGCTTTACCCCTGTTTGGTTTGCTCAAAAGGGTTACAGAATCGCATGAAATTCCTTTTGGGTAGACGGTGAAGTCTGTAACATCACTGGTGATCCAACCTTCCAAACTGGTAACTGCCTTGATTCTCAACAATTCCTTTGTATAAACCTCTTTATCATAAATTTTACCGTTGATTGAATCTGGTGACAATCCATTTGTGGTATACCGGATTTTTGCATTGGGGAATGGATTTTTTAGTGTTACACTAAACTCATTTTGAAAGATTAAATTTTCGTTGTCTTCAAGGTAGGGTGCAGGCAGTTGCAGGATTTCATTTTTGTTTGCAAGGTATCCCGTTTCCCATTTGATTTTTGGTGATGTTCTCTTGAGCATCGCAATATCCTGTTCCCCAATCTTTGTATTCCATATGAAAACATGTTTGAGGGAAGTCATTTTTGTAAGTGGCAAAATACCTTGCAGATCAACTGCTGTATTTACAACAGAAATCTGCTCTAATTTTTTCAAGGCTGTTAATTTGTTGATGCCATTGCCTGAAATAGATGAGGAATTGAGATTAAGTTTCTCGAGGTTTAAAAAATCAGCAAGTATTGGAAAAACCTGATCATCAACGGGCATTCCTGACAAGTTCAGTTCTATTATTTGTTCAGCAATTTCTTTGCATGCTGCCAATTGTTCAATATCAAATTTTTCCCTGATGGAAAACTTAACAACAAGGGCGGGGCTTTTTGCTGAAACCTTTAATACTCGCCTAAAGGGATTGTTCAATTTTTCAATCGTTGACGAAGAAGCTGCTGAGAAATTATATGTTTTTTCGCTTTCAGTTTTTCTCTTTGTACTGAAACTGAAAAAACTTTCACCATGGGTGAGTTTACCTCCAAAGTGACTTCCTGCAACTGCAATCACAATTGTTAATGTCAGGAGAGCATTCCAGACCATTCGTTTAGTTTCAAATACTTTGTTCAGGTAGATGAGCGCATGGCTGAGTAAAGCGATTGAAACCCCAAGCCATTTGTGAATGAGCAGTGAATCAGCATCATATGCACCACCTGCCGCACGGAAGAAGCCTGCAATGGCAGTGATGGTGGAAATCAATGCAACGCAATGAATCATCAATTGAAAAATCGTTGCAATGTTTTTTTGTTCTTTTCTGTTTGCCGTAAACAGAGAAAAGGGGAGCAGCAAAAGGATCAGGGTTATGGGTAGATGCAAAATCACTGGATGAAGTCTGCCAGCAAATAAAACAGATGCTGGCAATGTACCCAGGTCTGCAAAGCATAGCAATAGGAGGAATACCTGCAATACAAGAATCAAATTTGATAATATGGAAAGCCGGTTGGTCATTTTTACTTATCA
>JAJTFY010000070.1 GCA_021299175.1 Chitinophagaceae bacterium | reverse complement strand
AACACGGCATCCATCACATTCAATTTTATACGATATTTAGGATCAGGTATTTTTTATATTTATTTCAAACGATTGTCAAATGAAATTGAACAACGATTCACGCCGTAAATTTCTGAAAGATACAGCGCTGGTAACGGCAGCTGCATCCATGCCTTCCCTTTTTACACAGGCAAGGTCCAACCGCAAAGCTGGCGAAAAAGTAAAACTCGCTTGCATAGGCATTGGTAACCAGGGAGCTTCTGATCTGATGCAGTTCCACAAATCCGGCCTTGCTGAATTTGTGGCCTTCTGTGATGTAGACATGGGTGCTCCCCAAACACAGGCTGTGTTGAAACAGTTTCCTGATGTGCCAAGGTTCCAAGACTTTCGCAAGATGTTCGATAAGATGGGGAATGAAATCGAAGCGGTGAGCATCGGTGTTCCCGACCATTCACATTTTGCCATCACCATGATGGCTCTTTCTTTGGGCAAGCATGTATATGTTGAAAAGCCGATGGCGCGCACCTTCAACGAGGTTGAACTGATGATGAAGGCTGCGAAAAAACACAGCAAGCTGGTTACACAAATGGGTAACCAAGGCCACTCCGAAGCCAACTATTTTCAATTCAAGGCCTGGACTGAGGCTGGTATCATCAAGGATGTAACCGCTATCACTGCACACATGAACTCGGCTCGTCGCTGGCATGCTTTCGATCCAAAGATCAAGAGTCTCCCTGCCAAAGAGGCCATCCCTACAACGCTTGACTGGGATACCTGGCATGGCGTAGTGAAAGAGCACGATTATAACCACGATTACCACAATGGCCAATGGCGTTGCTGGTATGATTTCGGGATGGGAGCCCTTGGAGATTGGGGTGCTCACCTGATTGATACCGCTCACCAGTTTTTGGATCTTGGGCTTCCTACAGAAATCAGCATGTTGAGGGCTGATCAGCACAATAAATTCTTCTATCCGTATTCGTCTACCATCCTGTTCAAATTCCCTGAGCGCAAGGGGATGCCCGCTTGTGACATCACCTGGTACGATGGCTTGAACAATCTTCCTCCTTTGCCTGAAGGATATGGGTCATCCGCAAGGCTGGATGCAAATATTCCTGCCCCAAGCAATGGAGCGATTCAATCGCAGAAGTTGAATCCTGGAAAGATCATCTACAGCAAGGACCTGATCTTCAAGGGTGGTTCTCATGGAAGTACGCTTTCCATCATACCTGAAGAAAAAGGAAAGGAAATGGCTTCCAGGCTTCCTGAAGTACCTGTGAGTCCTTCCAACCATTATGCCAACTTCCTGAAGGCATGTCTGGGCCAAGAGGAGACCCGCTCTCCGTTTGCGATAGCAGGTCCGTTGAGCCAGGTCTTCTGTTTGGGTGTACTTTCTCAAATGCTCAATACAACATTGAAATTTGACAGGAAGAAAAAACAGATTACCAACAACAAACTTGCCAACCAATTGCTGGTCGGCGAACCACCAAGAAAAGGTTGGGAACAGTACTATAAGATTTAGGATATTTGCCGCGTGAAATTTCACGCGGCTTTTTTTTTGTCTCTCTTTTCTTGCATGGTGCAAGCCCAGTCATCCAGCATATGGTTTTCTGCTCAGGTACCCCTGCGCGTCAACAACTGGGAATGGCACCAGGATGCAGGTTATAGAACCATTGGTAACAGTGCACGCGCCTCATTGTGGTTATACAGGACCGGGGTCCGGCGCTATTTTTCTGAGCACTGGAATGCAGCCGGGGGTTATGCATTGTTTGCTTCAAGGGTAGAAAAAGACAAACCTGCATTTGGCGCAGAGAACCGGATCTGGGAAGAATTGGTGAGGCAAGATCAATGGAGGAAACTCAAATGGACACAACGCATCAGGATTGAACAGCGTTGGTTTGATGCCACTTCAGCGCACGCAAGCTTCTCCGCTCATCGTTTCAGGTACAGAACTGCATTTGTACATACCCTTAATCCCCGATTGGATCTGCAGTTGTATGATGAGCTGATGGTACAACGCCAACATGGGCAGTGGGGCTTCAACCAAAACAGAACGGGGGTCTGGCTGAACATCAAGCCATCTAAAAAACAGTCTTTCAATTTTGGATATACTTTCCTACAGCAACCTTCAGGGAATATGCATCTTATCCTATTGGCTTACCAACAAAGCTTTACCGATTAGGCAATCTCCAATGCTGAAAGGTCCAATACTTTTGATTTCGTCTGACCATCAAAAGCAATGACCAGCACAGTCGGTGAAGCAATGATAGTGTTTTCACGCTCCCACAATCCAAAATCAAAATTGATGGGTGCTACTGCATAGCGGCAAGTTTGGTGGGGAAGTTTGTATGCATCGAGCAGTGCGAATTTTTCTTTTTTATCGTACTCCTGTAAAAAACTTTTCGAAGGTTTGATCTTGTGTTGCAGCCAGTGGTCGATAGCAAGAAGTTCTTTCAACACCGGGTCGTTCGGGTAGCTCGTTTCAATAAATGCTGCAGCAATTTCATATACTTTTTCAAGGCTGAAGCCAATGAATCGTCCGTGTTTCAGTTGAAAGTGACGGCCCAGCCCCAGCAGAAAATCGAAGATGCTGTATTGGGCGGTTACATACTTGAGTGTATGGTACAACCTTGGCTTGTTCCAGTATATTTCCAATGCATGTTCAAGCAAGGTGATGTCTGCCAGTTCCTGTTCAGAGAGGTAGTTACTCCTGATGATCTGATAAGGAGCAACCGGATCGAAAACATATCCATGGTCCTGGTGCTTGTCGCGCACGGGTGTGCCTTTCAGGAATTTCAGGAAGCCCAGTTGCAGTTCCGGAGGGAAGAGTTTGAACACCTCTTCAAAACTGAATTTGATGTCGTTCCAATAATCCAATGGTAAGCCCACGATCAGGTCCAGGTGCATGTCCACATGGTCCTTCAATTCAAGAATCACACCCCTTGTTTTATCGAAATTCTGCTTGCGGCTCACCTCCAGGTTGGCCTTTTGGTTGACGGTTTGGATGCCGATCTCAAAACGGAACATCCCCCTGGGAACCTTCTCTTTGATGAACTGCATGATGGCGGGATGCAGGATATCCGCAGTAATCTCGAATTGGAAAACATTGTCAGGACGGGCATGGTCGAGGATGAACTGAAAAATATCCAGCGTGAAATCCTTCTTGACATTGAAGGTGCGGTCCAGGAATTTGATTACCCGTCCATGTGTCATCAGGTAAAGCAGATTGCTCTTGATATGCTCAGTGGGCAGGTAACGGACGCCATTGTCCAGGCTGGCCAGGCAGAATTTGCATTTGTAGGGGCAACCCCTTGAAGTCTCAATGTAGAGCACCCGGTTGCGAAGGGTTTCAGGATCGTCGTTTTGGTATGGATTCGTATTGGCGTATTGCTCCAGCGGAAAATTAATCCCTTGTTGCTGATAGATCAGCTCATTGTTTTGTTTGGATACGATATTGTTGATGGACCCAACCTGAGGATACTGTTGTAGAAAGGCGGCAAAGGGAATCTCGCCTTCTCCGGTTACGATGAAGTCGATACAATCCAGTTGAATGACCGCCTGCCAATCGTAGGTTACTTCCGGGCCACCCAGCAAAATTTTTGTGGCTGGATTCAGCTGTTTGATTTTTTCAGCCACGGCCAATGTTTGGGTGATGTTCCAGATATAACAGCTGAAACAAACCACATCGAAACTGCTGCAATGGGATGCGATTTCATCAGGGTTTTCCTTGATGGTGAACTCCTTCCAGCTCAACCGTTCATCGCCCTTGTTCAGTTCGTACAGCAGCCTGATCGCCAGATTCATGTGGATGTACTTGGCATTGAGCGTGGTCAATAAGAAGGATGGCTGCGGCATGGGCACAAAGGTGACCAATTAATCACGAAAAAAGAAAAGCCTTCCAACCTTGGAAGGCTTTTGCTTAAACAAAACAGGATATCTTACCAGAATCTCACATAGAGTGCTGCAAGAATCATCAGGGTGGCTACAATCAGGGCAATGGTTTGGGGTTTCAGTTTCAGCATCGACTTGTCTGAAACAAATGATTTTGGATTCACTTTCGGACCTGCCAGACTGATCAGTACCATGGTGCCAACTGTAAGGACGAAAGACCATCCCATGTTGATCAGGAAAGGAATTTCAGTAATGGTTTTTACCACCCCACCTTCCATTTTCTGGTATTCGTATGCGGTATAGAGCAGGGTTTCTTTTCCAAAAATTCCCACCGCATAATTGTTGAAGAAGATGGCCAATAAAAAGCCAAGCACCACGCCCACCAGGGCTGCTGTACCTGTCGTGCGTTTCCAGAACATCCCCAGGATGAACATGGCAAAAACACCAGGGCTGATGAAGCCGGTATATTTTTGGATGAAAGTGAATCCACCTTCGCCGCCGATGCCCAAAGAATCTTTCCAAGTAAAAAGCAGGGCCACAAACATCGAGGCAACAATGGCCAGGCGGCCCGTCCATACCAGTTTCTTTTCATCGGCTTCTTTGCTGATGTATTTCTTGAAAATATCCAGCGTGAAAATGGTGGAGATGCTGTTGGCTTTTCCTGCCAGTGAGGCCACAATGGCTGCTGTCAAAGCCGCTATGGAAAGGCCTTTTAGCCCTGCGGGAAGAAAACCAAGGATCGCCGAATAGGCACCGTCTTTGCTGCCACCTTCCAGCTGGGGGAGGTAGCCATTTTTGAACAAAACATAGGCCGCGATACCGGGAAGCATCACAATCACAGGCATCAGGAGTTTGATGAATCCTGCAAAAAGAATGCCGGTGCGGGCCGTCTGCAAATCCGCGCCCAGGGCCCTTTGCGTGATGTATTGGTTGCAACCCCAGTAGTTGAGGTTTAAGATCCATTGCCCAGCGAAATACATGGCAATGCCCGGCAAGACCACATATTTCTGGATGTCGAGGTTGACGGGCTGATCGATCGTGGCTGTTGTGACTTCGGGCTTTGGCAGGATCATGTGGAAATGCTCGGGCGCCAGTCTCATCAGGTCATTGAAACCTGCCCAGGCGGTTCCACCGGAACCGAACTTGTCGCTCACGATGGTCAGGGCCATGTAGGTAGTGGCAAGACCACCGATGATCAGGACCGCAACCTGGATTACATCGGTATATCCAATCACCTTCATTCCGCCCAAGGTGATGATCACTGCAAAAAGCATCAACACAATCATGATGAGATGGAGATAATCCCCACCCAACAAACCATTGATGGCAACGGCACCCAGGTAAAGGATGGAAGTGAGGTTCACAAAAATGTACAGGAACAACCAAAAAATCGCCATGATGAGCGCCACAGAATCATTGTACCTGTTGGTCAGGAACTGTGGCATCGTGAAGATCTTGTTCTTCAGGTAAATGGGTATGAACCAGATGGCAATGATGATCAGGCCAAGGGCTGCAATCCATTCATAGGCCGATATAGCAATGCCCAGGAAGAATCCTTCTCCGCTCATTCCGATGAACTGTTCGGCGGAGATGTTGGAGGCAATCAGCGAGGCGCCGATGGCCCACCAGGTCAGGGAGCCTTCAGCAAGGAAAAAGTCCTTGGTGTCGGCAGTGCTTTTTTTCTTTTTGTTGTAGATCCAATAGCCGTAACTGGCCACAATGACAAAATAAATCAGGAATACGACAATGTCAATCGTCTGCAAAGAGCCCATAATGGTTGGTTTTGGTTGTTAGGGGGTAACTGAATAGTATGTTTTTAATGCTCATTAGAACAGTATCGGCTCATCATATTACGTCTGGCAAAAGATAAGGCGCCCTGTAATCCCTGCTCAGCATGGCATTGGCTTCATTCTCGCCTTCGCCAATGAACCTTTCGGCCACTGGGTCGAACTCCAGTTGACGACCAAGACGATAAGAGATATTGCCCAAATGTGCCAGTGAGGAGGAAAGGTGTCCTGTCTGAACCGGTCCGTTTTGGATGCTCATGTCCCTTGCACGGATGGCATCGAACCAGTTTTGGAAATGCAGGCCCAGTTCACCGCCTTCAGAACGGCTTGGTCCTTTTTCCCTTTTTTCGCCCAGATAGGTTTCATAGGTATTGTACCCCTTGACCACCATATAGCCTTTTTCGCCATAAAATATATTGCCCACACCGGCACCATCTTCCAGGTTGGTGTTCCAGTGACGGACTTCAAACTGAATGATCTTTTTTTGTTTGGGATAATGGTAGATGGATGTCTGCACTTCAGGGACTTCCTTGCAATCGTCCCAGAGGAATTTTCCACCCATGGAAGTGATGCGCTCAGGAAGCTGGTCTACGCCCAATCCCCACATGCAGAGATCGGTTTCGTGAATGCCCTGGTTGCCCACATCGCCATTGCCATAGTTCCAATGCCAATGCCAGTTGTAGTGAACAAGGTTTTTGCTGAAAGGACGCATTGGTGCAGGTCCGCACCAGAGGTCGTAGTTCAATCCCGCAGGAATCGGAGAGATACCTTTGTTGCCAATGTCTGGCCTTCTGCGATAGACCAATCCGCGAGACATGTATACCCTTCCTATCAGTCCTTCTTCGAGGTGTTTGACCGCTTCGCGGATGGCCACTGAACTGCGCAGCTGCACACCGTGTTGCACAATGCGGTTGTATTTGTAGGCCGCCTCAATCATCTTCTTGCCCTCGTGAATATTGTGCGTGGCGGGCTTTTCCACGTAAACGTCCTTACCGGCCTGACAGGCCCAGATGGTTTGCAATGCATGCCAGTGGTTGGGTGTGGCCAGGGTAACGGCATCAATGTTTTTGTCTTCGTAAATTTTCCTGAAGTCTTGCTCTATCGCTACTTTCTTGCCGTATTTCTTTTCAAAATCTGCAGCAGCAACCTTTAAAAGGTTCATGTCCGGATCGCAGAGTGCAACCACTTCAACATTTGATTTTGAAGCCAGGTCCATGATCTCTTCAACATGGGTTTTGCCCCTGCCATTGATACCCAATACCGCAATGCGGATGCGGTCATTGGCACCAATGATGCGAGCGCTGCTGGATGCAGAGTTTGTTGTTTCGGCCATTGCGAATGCGGATGGAGCAATGGCAGCGACTGCAGCCTTGCCTGCGGCAGACCTGATGAAAGATCTCCTTGAGTTGTTGGATGATTGTTGCATTTCTAAATTTAAGACAAAAACCAATCGAATGTCTCATTTCAAATTATCTTGAATTGCGTAAATTCATCCAATGAAAAAATTACTTGCATCATTTATATTGTTGATGGCTGTCGTATCAACGCAGGCACAGGATCCCAAATTGAAAAAAATATTCAACGGAAAGAATCTGAAGGGATGGGTTGAGCCCGACAACAATGTATGGTGGACGGTGAACGATGGCATTCTTTTTGTGAAGAGTACTGCTGAAAAAAAAGGCAGCATTTTGTGGACGGTAAGCAAGTATGAAAACTTCATCATCCAGGCTGATTTTCTGATGGGTGATGGTACGGTTGATTCTGGAATATTTTTGCGTTCAGAACACGACCAGATCCAGATCGGTATTTCCGGTTCATTGAAACGCGACCTTACTGCATCGCCCTACATTCCTAAAAAAGGCTATCCTGTTGAAGCCAAGGTGAAAGATATCCTGAAGCTGAAAGACTGGAATACGATGAAGGTAAAAGTTGTGGGAAGTACCTACACCGTTTGGTTGAATGGTATCGAAGTGATGACCTACACTTCAGACAATATGCCTGCTTCCGGACCGGTGGGTTTTCAATTGCATCCGGGCAATGAGATGTCATGCAGTTTCAAAAACATCAGGTTGGCTGCGCTCTAAAAAACAGATTCAATCAGCGAATGGGTACATGCAATGCAATCGCGGGATAATTTTCTGCTGAAATGCCTTGTAGGCGTGGAATATGGGACTTCTCCATCCTAAAGGAGACCAGCAATTCTAGTGCGTTGTTTCTGTTGGATCCAGCCGAAAGAAAGAAGGGGATGCATGCAACAAGTGAGCATGAGC
>JAJTFY010000069.1 GCA_021299175.1 Chitinophagaceae bacterium | reverse complement strand
TGAGCAATGCACTTTTCATTGCCGTTGGATTCATCCTCCTGATTCTTATTTTACAATTCGGATCCTATAGCAAAACCATGATTGTATTATCGGAAATCATGTTCAGCTTGATCGGTGTATTGTTGGGTTATGGAATATTCCGTTCAACTTTTGCAGCAGTAACAAGCGGAATTGGAATCGTTGGATTATCCGGCATCGTGGTGAAGAACGGAATTCTCGTTATTGAATTCGCGGATGAACTCAGGTCAAGAGGCATGAAAACAAGAGATGCAGTGATAGAAGCAGGTAAAACAAGGATCGTGCCCGTTTTGCTCACCGCACTTGCTGCCATTCTTGCACTGATTCCATTGGCAGTTGGATTCAATATCAACTTTGTAACATTGTTTACCGATCTCAATCCGCATATATTCTTTGGAGGTGACAACGTTGCTTTCTGGAAACCGCTTTCTCTTACGATTATCTGGGGATTGATGTTTGCATTCTTCATGACTTTGTTGATCGTACCTGCGATGTATCTCATTGCAGAAAGATTGAAACGCCCGATGCAGCAATTCTACAAGGGAAGATGGATTTCAATCCTCGGCTTGCTCGGACCATTGTTCTTTGTCTTTACCGCACTGATGTACCTGATAAGAAAAATTCAAGGAAAGAAAGTGTGGAATGGGAAAACGGTTAACAGTTAACCGTTAACTGTTAACTTTAAATAAAACTATAATTAGATGTCAAACTTTTCAACCCGCTCCAACCACGAAATCGACTACAAGATCGTTGGAGAAGAAATGCAGTATGTTGAAATTGAATTAGACCCTCAGGAAACAGCCATTGCAGAAGCAGGAAGTTTCATGATGATGGACGAGGGCATTCAAATGCAAACCATCTTCGGTGATGGCTCCAATCAACAGCAAGGAGTACTTGGAAAATTATTTTCCGCTGGAAAGCGATTGTTGACAGGAGAAAGCCTGTTCATGACTGCTTTCACCAATATGGTAAACGGTAAAAAGAAAGTTTCTTTTGCATCACCTTACCCTGGAAAAATCATTCCATTGGATTTGCAACAACTCGATGGCAGAATCATTTGCCAGAAAGATTCATTCCTCTGTGCTGCGAAAGGAGTATCGGTGGGCATTGCTTTTCAGAGAAAATTGGGAACCGGATTATTCGGAGGCGAGGGATTCATCATGCAAAAATTAGAGGGGGATGGATTGGCATTTGTACATGCAGGTGGGCACGTTTTTGAACGCTATCTCACACCTGGAGAAATATTGAAGATTGATACGGGATGCCTGGTTGCATTTACACAAACCGTTGACTACGATATTGAATTTGTGGGTGGGATAAAGAATACCATATTCGGCGGCGAGGGACTGTTCTTCGCAACCTTGAAGGGTCCGGGTAAAATATGGATTCAAACATTGCCCATCAGCAGATTGGCAAGCAGGATCATGTCTTACGGAACATTCAACAGAAAAGAAGAAGGAAGTATTTTGGGCGGCATTGGCAATATGTTGGATGGCGATGGATATTGATATCAGCCCACTGCCTTAAAATAAAAATCCCACTCAAACGAGTGGGATTTTTTTATACTTCTTTGCAGGAAAAACTACTCTTTTCTTCCATAAAGATTTCCCAGCAAGCGCAAGATTTCAACATACAACCATACCATGGTTACGAGCAGTCCAAATGCGCAATACCATTCCATGTATTTAGGAGCACCCATTGAGGCACCCTGTTCAATGCGATCAAAATCAAGCAATAGACTCAACGCAGCAATTGCTGTGATGGCAATTGAAATCCCGATGCTCAACATGCTGCCTCCTTGGAGTCCCTGCACCTGAACGCCAAAAAGTGAAAGAATGAAAGTGATCAGATAAAACAACGCGATTCCTCCTATTGCAGCAAACATGATCGATCTGAATCGCTCCGTTACACGTATGATTCTGAATGAATACAAAAGATACATTGCTATCGCAGTACCAAATGTTAGGATGACCGCCTGCATTACAATGCCGGGTGCAACTTTTGCAAACGCATTGTTATAGATGGCAGAGATGGATCCGATGACCAACCCCTCTAAAAGCGCATATGCAGGAGCCAGGTATTGTGCCCATACCGGTTTGAACATGAGGATCAAGGCAACGACCAATCCGCCAATGGCACCCCCCATTACATAGCCTTGAATGCTGTTGCCCACAGCAGCCTCATTCCAAACATAGAATGCAGTCGCCATGACCATGATAAAAAGAAATCCAAACTTATTGAGTGTACCACGAAAACTCATGCTGCCTGATCCAGGAACATGGATAGCTCGCCCGAATGATTTTTCCGAAAGAGTGGGATTACTTGAATTGAATAGAGCCATATTGGGTAATTTTGTAGTCTAAATTAATTAATTTCATAATAGTACACGAAACCCTTCATGTACGACCATGTTAAAGTTCAAACAAAAACCATGCCACAAAGGAAAGAAGAGCTCCTCCATGATATTGTCATCAAGTTTGCAGGTGACAGCGGTGACGGGATGCAGCTGACGGGAAGTCAGTTTACCAACAATACAGCACTGCTGGGCATTGATCTTGCCACCTTCCCCGATTTCCCAGCTGAAATCAGGGCACCCCAGGGAACACTCCCGGGAGTGAGCGGATACCAATTGAGATTCTCCAGCGATGCAATTTTTACACCCGGCGACCTCTGCGATGTCTTGGTTGCCATGAATGCAGCTGCCCTGAAAACAAATCTAAAATCCATCAAGAAAGGCGGAAAGATCATTGCAAATGTGGATGGATTTGATGCAAAGAATTTAAGACTTGCCAATTATCCTGATGGAGTCAATCCGCTGGAAGATGATTCACTCGGTGGATTTGAAGTCTTTAAAATGGATGTCACAAAGATGACGCGCGAAGCTTTGAAAGACATCCAGATGGGGACCAAAGAAAAAGACCGTGCCAAAAATATGTTCGTGTTGGGATTTCTGTATTGGATGTACAGCCGCGACATGGAAAGCACACTCAATTTCTTGAAAGAGAAATTCGGGAAAAAAGATGAAATCCTTCAGTCAAACCTGAAAGCTTTGCAGGCTGGATATAATTATGGTGATACCACCGAAACTTTCACAACAAGATACAAGGTTGAGAAAGCAAAAATGCAACCAGGTACCTACCGCTCCATCATGGGAAACCAGGCACTGTCAATGGGACTGATTGCTGCTTCTGAAAAAAGTGGATTGCCCATTTTTCTGGGCTCCTACCCCATCACGCCGGCTTCAGATATTTTACACGACCTGAGCAAGATGAAAAACTTTGGAGTGAAAACATTTCAAGCCGAAGATGAAATTGCCGGTATTACTTCCGCCATTGGCGCAAGCTATGGTGGTGCATTGGGTGTAACAACTACATCGGGTCCGGGCATTGCACTGAAAGGTGAAGCCATGGGACTGGCAGTGATGCTGGAAATTCCTTTGGTAATTATTGATGTGCAGAGAGGTGGCCCATCAACAGGGCTTCCAACAAAAACTGAACAAAGTGATTTGATGCAGGCATACTATGGAAGAAACGGCGAATGTCCCATGCCCGTGATTTCCGCATCCACACCGAGTGATTGTTTTGATTCCATCTTTGAAGCAACCCGGATTGCAGTGCAACACATGACACCTGTTATGTATTTAAGCGATGGATACATTGCCAATGGTGCCGAACCATGGAAATTTCCAAAAGCAGAAGATCTTCCTGAAATCAAGGTACATTTTAAAAAAGGATTGGATGAAGGCGAAGAAAAGTTTTTGCCATACAAGAGAGATGAAAAACTTGTTCGCCCCTGGGCAGTTCCAGGCACCAAAGGATTGGAGCATAGAATTGGAGGGATTGAAAAACAAGATATCACCGGCAATGTGAGCTATGATCCAGAGAACCACCAGCACATGGTTAAAACCAGGCAAGCCAAGGTTGATAAAATTGCAGATTATATACCCGAGCAAAAAATAGACAGCGGTGCTGATAAAGGAAAAGTATTGGTGCTGGGATGGGGAAGCACATTCGGTGCCATCAAAACTGCAGTACATGAATTGATGCATGAGGGCCATGCAGTTTCACATGCCCATATCAGATACCTGAGACCGTTTCCTAAAAACCTTGGAAAAATAATTTCAAGTTTTGATACCATATTGATTCCTGAAATCAACAACGGTCAATTGATCAAGATCATCCGTGATGTTTATTTTGTCGATGCCAAAGGATACAATAAAATAAAAGGCACGCCGATTACGAAAACAGAATTGATAGAAGAAATCAGAAAATACCTGTAATAAAAAACCGTCAACTGTTAACAGTTAACGGTTGACGGTTGGGTATTAAATGATTTTCTCAACGATTTTGCCAGTCGACTTCTCTTTCAAGATCAGTTTCTTGGTTCCATAGTGTGTCATTTCTTCTTTCACCAAATAATGATCTTTGTCAAATTCAATCAAGTGGCTGTCCTTGGTTACACCAACCCTTCCTCTCCACTCATCCAGCTTCACAGGTTCCCAGAGTTTTGACTTAGCACTTCTGTATGATGCATCCAGGACGGCGTTCACAACATATCCATCGTAAAAAGTTTCTCTGGGCTGTGTTCCCTTTTCAAAACAGGTAAACATCTCAGCAAACATATGATTGTATCCCAATTCGTTCAATTCATCTCCTACCGGGAACAACCAACCTGAATTGGATTCCGCTTTCTCAGCTACATAGTCCGCTCCCTTTCCTGTTGTAAACATATCAAAACCAGTACGCAAGAATCCGTTGATCCAAATGGTACCTTCTGTTCCCATCACTTCATCTCTCAAATCCAATCCACCCCTGAATGTCCAGCTCACTTCAAATTGTGCAATGGCACCGTTTTCATATTTCACCAATCCGATGGCATGGTCTTCAGCATCAATGGGCTTCACCTGTGTATCAGCCCAACACATAACTTCAACCGGTTTGATGTCTTTTCCAATATAACTTCTGGTGATTTCAACACAATGGCAACCCAAATCAAGAATACATCCACCACCCGCTTGTTCAATATCCCAGAACCAATCGCTGTGGGGACCAGGATGTGTTTCGCGCGACTTGGCCCAAAGAATTCTACCCAATGCTCCATTCTTTACACTTTCATAAGCCTTTAAAAATTTTGGAGTATAAACGAGGTCTTCCAAATATCCATTGAAGATTCCAGCCTTCTCAACAGCATCCATCATGCGCTTTGCCTCAACAGCATTTCTACCAAGGGGCTTGGTTGTGATAACAGCCTTTTTATGTTTGATACATAGATTGACGGCCGCTTCATGAAGATTGTTCGGCAAGGAGATACAAACCATGTTTACATCCGGATGAGCAATGGACTCCTCCATTACCGTTGTATAATGATCACAACCATAATCAACCGCAAACTTTTTTGCCTGTTCTTCTCTTCTTGAATAGATAGAAACAATTCTGTCTTTGCTTCTGAGTCCCTGAATGGAATCAGCATAAAACCTTCCGATGAATCCGGAACCTAGCATTGCAATTTTCACCATATGTCGAGATTTAATTTTAGAGATTGCTATTATTTGGCTGTTCTTGTATTGTCTTTAAAAAACAACAGGAACAAAACTAATATAACTGCGGCAATACCTGCAGGTACCAACCAAACATTTAACCAATTGGTCACTTCATTCACCGTGTACTGGTCCTTTACCTTTCCTGCTACAATAGATCCGATCAACATTCCCAGTCCATAGGTTGCAAGAGAAATCAGTCCCTGGGCCTGCGATTTGATCTTCTCTCCTGCTTTTGCATCAGTATAAATCATACCGCTCACAAAGAAGAAGTCATAACATACACCGTGGAGCAAAATGGCCGCATAGAGCATCCATTCGCTGTTTCCTGGATTGCCGTAGCCGAAAAATGCAAAACGGATGATCCAGGCCAGCAATCCCACAATCAGAATTTTTTTCACACCCAGGCGTGCATAGGCAAGCGGCAACAGCAACATGAACAATACCTCTGAAACCTGTCCGAGTGACATTTTATTTTCAATCTTGAATGATGATGGATCAAGTGTTGGGAAAGCCATTTTGTATCCATCTGTCAAAGATGGGTTGGCCCATGTGTAATAAAATGAAAGAGGAATACATATCAACACCGAAGAAAAAAAGAATATCAAAAATGATCTGTCTTTAAAAAGTACAAATGCATCCTTGCCGATGATTTGAGAGAAGGTTGAAGGGCCCGTTGCAGTGGGAGGAGTCTTGGGAAGGAAGAAAGAAAGTACGCCCAAAATGACAGCCGATACCAATGAGATTTGAAATATGGTAACCTTGTCTCCCACACCCATGAAGCCCACAAGATTCACAACCGCAATCCAGGCGATGGTTCCAAAGACACGAATGGCAGGGAACTCTTTTTCCGGATTGCTCATGTTCCGCATGGAAATAGAACTGGTCAGTGCAATGGTGGGTGCAAATGTCATGCAGTAGAGCAGCATCACCCAATAAAAGGTATCTGGATCTGTGACATTGATCAGTACAAACAATACAGCTGCTCCTGCAAGATTGAGTACCCCCAGGACTTTCTGTGCCTGGAAAAATCTGTCAGCAAGCATGCCTACAAAGAATGGTGCAACAATCATGGCGATAGAAAATGCTGCGTATGCATTGCCAACCTGGTCACCCGTTGCATGCAACTGATCGGTCATGTATTTACTCATTTGTCCATACCAAGCTCCCCATACAAAGAACTGCATGAACATCATCAAAGAAAGCTGAATGTTGATTTTAGATTTCATAAGCAAGATTATGCTTCAAGATAGTGAAAAAACTATTTTTTATCTCCTTTGTAAAGACATACTTCCTTCAATCCGCATTGGCTGCACTTGGGACTTCTTGCCAGGCAGGTATACCTTCCATGCAGGATCAACCAATGATGTGCTTTGTGAATCAATTCACCTGGAATATTTTTTACCAATTGCTTTTCAGTCGCAAGCGGCGTTTTGGCATTTTTTGTGAGTCCCAAGCGAGCTGAAACCCTGAACACATGGGTATCTACCGCCATATTCGGTTGTTGGTCAATCACCGATGTGATGACATTGGCAGTTTTTCTGCCCACGCCCGGCAACAATACGAGTTCATCAACTGTCATCGGAACCTCCCCATTGAATTTTTCTAACAGCATCTTGGCCATGCCTATCAGGTGCTTTGTTTTATTGTTGGGATATGATATGCTTTTGATGAGGGGAAACAATGTATCAAAATCAGTTTCCGCCAATGCTGCTGGATCAGGAAATTGCTGAAACAACCTGGGTGTTGTCAAATTCACCCGTTTGTCAGTACACTGCGCAGATAAAATCACAGCAACCAAGAGCTGAAATGGATTGTCGTAGATCAGTTCCGTTTCTGCCTCTGGAATCTGTTTGCTGAAATAATCAATGATGAATTGGTAACGCTCCTTTAGCCTCATATGAATCGGCAAGAAAGTTACAACGAAAATGACTTAAGTGGGTTTACAGGTGGCCCTCCTGTGCATAAAGTATGATCCTGTCCAATGAAGTCTGTGAGGGCGCATATTGCACCGTTGATAAATTATCCAAAGATTTTATATAGCTGTGGTAGATCTGCATTAGATATGGATTGTCTTTTAAAAAGTGTTCGTAGTTGGCCTCTTCCTCTTGAGAAAACGTCGTTGCGTGTTTTTTCAATTTCCCCCTGGTAGTATTTTTTCTTTTGCTTTAAGCCATTCAACTCAGTCCTGTATTGCATATGAAGGAAAAGATTGTTATGGTCGAAGAAAAGCATCCAAACCAGAAAGGATACCGAGACAATGATGTACTTGTTCTTGAAAAACTTGATAATTTTCATAACAGCAAAACAAAATTAGGAAAATTACTGCTGGCTAGGTACGATGAAGTTAACTTTGTGCATGCACCTCCATCAGCTGGTGCAGCAAACATGGAAAAATCAAATTTTGTAGATCAGATAAGGGTATTTTGCAAAAGCGGACACGGCGGAGCGGGAAGCAAGCATTTTATGCGCACCAAATTCAATCCCCAGGCGGGTCCGGATGGAGGCGACGGAGGAAGAGGAGGACATATCATCCTCAGAGGAAACAAGAACCTATGGACACTCCTGCATCTTCGTTACTATAAAAATGTTGTTGCAGAAAACGGTCAAGGTGGAAATAAAAACAACATGACGGGTAAAGATGGCAAGGACATCTTCATCGAAGTTCCTCTCGGAACTGTTGCAGTGGACGAAGAGACAGGGAATAAAGAAATCGAAATACTGGAAGACGGACAAGAGTTTGTATGGGTAAAAGGAGGAAGAGGCGGATTGGGCAATAAAAATTTTGCCACCGCAACACGACAAGCCCCTGAATATGCACAACCCGGCGAGCCAGGGGTGGAAGGTTGGAAAATATTAGAACTAAAGGTATTGGCTGATGTTGGATTGGTGGGCTTTCCCAACGCAGGTAAATCAACATTGTTGTCCAGCATAACTGCAGCAAAACCAAAAATTGCTGATTACGCATTTACCACCCTGACCCCCCAACTGGGTATGGTAGAATACAGAGATGGAAGATCCTTTTGCATAGCTGATCTTCCGGGAATCATCGAAGGAGCGGCAGAAGGCAAGGGACTTGGACACCGGTTTCTGAGACATATCGAACGAAATCCCATTTTGCTCTTTCTCATCCCTGCCGATAGCAAAAACCACAAAGAAGAGTGGAACATCTTACTGAACGAACTCGAACAATACAATCCGGAATTGCTTGATAAAAAATTCATCATTGCCATCAGCAAAAGCGATATGCTGGATGATGAACTGAAACAAGCCATCAACAAAGAACTTCCATCCAATATCCCGCATGTATTTATTTCTTCGGTTTCCAATACGGGTTTACAAGAATTGAAAGACCTGCTCTGGAAAACCCTGAATCAGCAAGAAGGGATATGATCAAAAAAATGCTTCAGCAACTTGCCATCTTAATACAATTGGGAAGAGCTTTTTTTCCAAGTATTTTGCTGATCTCACTTGTCTATATATTCTTCACAGATTTCGTTCAGGGGAAGGATATTATCATCACTGGGCTGCAGTCCAAACAAACTGGATTTTTTTTCCTGATCGCATTGCTTTTTTGGGTATTGATTACATGGTATACCTCCAGATTGCTGGCATACAAC
>JAJTFY010000009.1 GCA_021299175.1 Chitinophagaceae bacterium | reverse complement strand
GGCTACCAAAAAATCGGTTACGTATCAGATTGTGTCTGAAAAAGAAGCGGATTTGAAAATGCAGAAAATATCTGTCACCTCTCCGATTGGCAAAGGGCTGCTTGGGAAAAAAGTGGGTGAAGAGGCTGAAATTGTTGCACCCAATGGTAAGGTGGTATTTACGATCGATCATATTGCAGTCTGATAACCATGGCGACCATTTTTTCAAGAATCATTGCAGGGGAAATTCCTTCTTTCAAAATAGCCGAGAATGATCAATTTTATGCTTTCTTGGATGTTTTTCCCCTTGCGCCCGGCCATACCCTGGTGGTTCCCAAAAAGGAGGTAGACAAGTTGTTTGACATGGATGAGAGCGATCTCAGTGCTGTTTTACAATTTGCCCGACCCATTGCGAAAGCCATTGAAAAAGCTTTTCCCTGCCAGCGTTGTGGAATGGCGGTGATTGGATTGGAAGTGCCGCACGCCCATGTGCATCTGGTGCCCATTGATGCTGCAGATGATTTGAATTTTACACGCCCCAAGCTGAAGCCTTCTCAGGATGAATTGAAGGAAGCCCAACAGAAAATTCTTCAAGCACTCAATCAATGACCCAACCATCCAAAGCAGACGGCAAAGCAATTCTTTTCATGATCCTTCTGGGATCTTTGTTTGCATTGGGGTTGTTTGACCTTGTCTATTCTTTTACCGGAGCCTATGCAAAATTTGGCATCTTGTATCCTTCAGCACATGCGCTGTTGAACATCATCCTTTTTATTGCCCTTTCTTTTATCTGGTCAAAAGAAAAATGGGCAGCTTGGCTGTTTTTAGGCATTGTGGCGGCGCACATGGGGCTTGATCTTGCCGTGGGTGCATTTGAATTTTTCAAGCTGATCTTGTTTCTTCCAGCCATTTATTTTCTCATCAAACTGAAATAGTTTTTTGCTGATTGGTCATCCAATTCTGCCTGGATTGTTCTTGATAAAATCCTCCCATCCTCCTGATTTTTTTGCACGGGTGCTTTTTTTTGTTGCAGCAACTGCTGTAACCAGGCCATGTGCGTTGAAATGATGACAAACGGCTACTGCCAGAGCATCTGAGGCATCAAAGTATTTGATGGTATTGGTGAGGGGCATGATGCTGTTGAGCATTTTCCAGATTTGTTCCTTGTTGGCATTGCCATTGCCGGTGATGGATTGTTTCACTTTTTTCGGTGAATATTCTGCTACCGCCAAACCGTTAGACATGGCAACTGCAATGGCTACACCCTGTGCACGGCCTAATTTCAGCATGCTCTGCACGTTTTTACCAAAGAAGGGAGCTTCAATCGCCATGTCGTCTGGCTTGTATTTGTCGATGATCTCCTGAATGACTTTGTTGATGGTGCCCAATCTTTCGAACATGTCAGTTTTTCCATTCAACTTGATCACATTCATCTCCAGCATCTTGATCTGTTTGCCCGTCACAGCCAGGATTCCGATCAATCCCTAAAATAATTTTACTTTTCTGCGCCAACTGGGTTTATTTTTGAAGGGATAAGCAAATACACTGAACAAAAGTATCAAAATATTACTCAACTACCTGCTGGGGCCAGCACTCTTCATTGGATTGACCTACAATGTATTCAAGCAGGTGGCTGAACAGAAAGACATTCAGTTGCATTTCTCTTCCCTTGTTGAATCGCTTCAAGGATGGGGTTCGCTGATGTTGCTCTTGGTATTTGTTATCATGTTGCTGCAGTGGTTGTTGGAGGCCAAGAAATGGCAGGTCTTCCTGCGTCCAGAGCATATAATCAAACTGCCTGAGGCTTTCAGGATGATTTTATCGGGCATAGCCTTGTCCATTGCGACACCCAACCGAATGGGGGAATTTGCCGGGAGGGTGATGCATCTTCCCAGCGGACAGCGATGGCAGGGTACTGCTTTTACCGTCATTGGTAATTTTGCGCAGCTCATAGTAACCTGCATCGCAGGAAGCATTGCTCTTTGCATGGAGTGGCAGGATCAGCATTTGTATCCTACCCGTGAGGGCATTCAGACAGTACAATCGATACTTTTATGGGCCACTCCATTGACGGTCGTTTTTTTCATGCTCCTGTACTTTAAGGCAGGTCTTATTTTCAACTGGATCCTCTCGCTGCGCATGCTCGGGAAATTCCGGGATCAACTTGGAGCACTTTCTACTATTCCCAATAATATCTTGTTTAAAGTATTGTTGCTCTCATCCCTTCGGTTTGTTTTTTTCATCCTCCAATACTGGTTGCTTTTTACGTTGACCCATACTGGGATTGGCTTTCATGATACATTTGTTGGCATCTCCATCATGCTGTTGTGGCTTGCCATCGTGCCCACTTTTTCTATCTTGGAACTGGGACTGCGTTGGGAATTTGCCCTCTTGCTCATGGGGTCAATGACCGAGAATGCACTGGGGATAGCTGTTTCAGTAACTGCGGTTTGGCTGATCAACCTGATGTTGCCCGCAGCGGTTGGTGCAATTGGATTGTTGCGTTTCCGATCGAGGTAAAAATTATACAATCATCTTTTTAAGAAAACTTTATTCTTGTGGCCATTCACAGAACAAAATCAGACCGCCAATGGTTTTATATTTGCAGCATGCGACGCTTCCACAAAATAGTATTAGTATCCATTTTCTCTCTCGGCCTGATCAGGTTGAGTGCAGGCAATGATTTTTGTGGTCTTAGTAACATGTCATTCAATGCAGGAGAAGTGATCACGTATAAAATTTTCTACAACGTGATTGGTCTTTATGTAGATGCAGGAACCGCATCCTTCTCCATCTCCAATGAGAAATTCAATGCCAAGCCAGTCTACCATGTGGTGAGCCTGGGCACTTCCAATCCTTCCTATGACTGGATTTTCAAAGTGCGTGACCGCTATGAAACCTATATCGATACCGCAACATTGAAGCCCTATAAATTTGTAAGGCATGTGGAAGAGGGTGGATTCAGGAAAGATGAGCTTGTATTGTTCAATCATGCCGAGAACAAGGCTGTAAGCACAAAAGGTACATTCCCGATTGCTGATTGCATGCAGGATGTACTTAGTTCCATTTACTACGCGCGCAACATCAACTTCTCCAAGTACAAAGTAGGTGAAAAAATTCCTTTTAAAATGTTCCTGGATGATGAGGTGCACAACATCTATATCCGCTACATGGGAAAGGAAATCATCAAGACCCGTTATGGCAAATTCAGGGCTATCAAGTTCAAGCCCATGCTGATCAGTGGTACCATTTTTGAAGGGGGAGAGCTCATGAGCGTATGGGTTTCTGATGATGGCAACCATGTTCCTTTGCGGATTGAAAGCCCGATAACAGTGGGCAGCATCAAGGTAGACATGATGGGATACAGGAACCTTCGGCATCCTATGCAATCCATGATCAGTTTCAAATGATCAGATCAGGTCTTCCAACTGAACAGTTTCTTTTTTCCTGAAACCTTTTTCGGTTTTTTCTACTGTACAGCAAATCGTTGTGGCGTCACTTCTAAACTGGTCATTGGGTACATATCGTAACCCGCAATATAGGGCAGTGGAATATGTGCTGCGGTGGGAATGAGGTCGGCTACATAGGCCAGTGTTTTTCCATTGATGTTGATTAGGGGAAGCATCATGGAACGGGTATGCCCATTGCTGAACATGATATCAATGTTGGGACTAAAAAAAGTTTTCTCCCCTTTTTTTTCTTCTACAAAACGGAGCCGTCCTTTTTCAAAAATGGGCAGCATGTTTTCTTTTAGAAAAGATGCTTTTTCCCTGGCGTTGGGTTTGGTGGCCCATTGCCAGTGTGCTTCACTGCTCCAGTAGTGGGCATTGGGAAATGTCAACTCAAGTTTGTCATTGATCATAGAAACAGCGCCCCCGCAATGGTCAAAATGAAGGTGTGTCAACAAAACATCAGTAATGTCTTCTGGTTGAAATCCCAACCTGTGGAGTGACCCCAGCAAACTGTCATTTCCGTGTGGGAAATAGTGGCTGAAAAACTTTTCTGATTGTTTGTTTCCCATTCCGGTATCAACGAGGATTTTTCTCTCACCATCGACTACAAGCAAACAGCGCATGGCAAAGGTGCAGCGGTTGTTTTCATCTGCAGGTATTGACTTTTGCCAAAGTGTTTTTGGGACAACACCAAACATGGCACCACCATCCAATTTGAAGAGCCCGGTATCAATGGAATAGACTTGCATATTTTTCTCTTGTGATGACCGCCTTGGTGTAGAGCAAGGCGAAAAAACTGATGATGAAGAATACCATGAGTATAAGGATAGAATTCCTCATGCTCCCGGTGAGTTCTTCATTGTATGCAAACAGGAAGAGTCCGAGGGTCAATGCAATCTTTTCAGTAACGTCATAGAAACTGAAAAATGAAGTGGTATCTGTGGTTGCGGGCAAGAGTTTCGAGTAGGTGCTTCTGCCAATGGACTGGATGCCTCCCATGACCAACCCCACACAGGCGGCCAGTATATAAAATTCAGTCTGGGAGGTGATGAAATAGCCCCAAATGCAAATGGCTACCCATATAACAATGCCAACCAACATGGTAGGGATATTGCCAATCTTTTTTGACAACCTGCTCAGGGTGATGGCACCAAAGATGGCTACAATCTGAATGAGCAAAATGGTAAGGATCAGTTTGGGCTCATCTTCTGGCTTGGGAAAAATATGTTTTTTGCTGTACCCTGCAGCCACAAGCATAACAGTCTGCACCCCAACGCTGAGAAAGAAAAAAGCAGCCAGATAACGTTTCAGGGCTGGGATTTGCTTCACCTGGTTCCAAACCAGCTTGAGCTCATGAAATCCATTGATGAGGATATGCTTCTTGAGTTTTTTGTTGCTGATGGTATTGGCCGGCAGCACACGGAATGGGATCTGTGAAAACCCAAACCACCAAAGTCCAACCAGCAAGAATGAAATCCTTGGTCCCAATGTTTTATCTCCAGATTCCAATCCAAACAATTCCGGCTTTAAGATGATGACAAAGCAGATCAACTGCAACAAAACACTGCCAATGTATCCCATGGCAAATCCCTTTGCACTCACACCATCCCGTTCGTCAGGGCTTGCAATATCAGGAAGATAAGAGTTGTAAAAAACCAGGCTGTTCCAGAAACCCAGCGCGGCAAGTGAAAAAAAGATGATGCCGTATTCTATCTTGTCTGGAGTGAAAAAAAACAATGCGCCACAGGACAATGATCCAATCATGGTGAATACACGCATGAAGGCTTTTTTATTCCCCCTGTAATCAGCAATCGAAGACATGATGGGAGACATCAGGGCTACCAGGAAAAAAACAATGGCCAGTGCATAATTTTGCAATGCAGTATTGATGATGCGGATGCCGAAGAAACTGACATAAGAAAGCTCCTCTGGGTTTTTGTTGCTGGTGACTGCCACATAATAAGCAGGGAAAATAGTGGAAGTGATGACCAGGTTGTACGTACTATTCGCCCAGTCATACATGGCCCAGGCGTTTTGAATTTTCTTCCTATTGGTATGCATTGTCTAAAGCTTGTCCGTTAAGATAAGCAATATCAAGACAGCGCCAAGCACAATTCTGTACCATCCAAAGATCCTGAAACCATTTTGCTGAAGAAAGCGAATAAAAAACCGGATGGCAAGCAGGGCCACAACAAATGCGATGCTGCTTCCAAGCAGTAGGAAATTGATCCCCTGTGTATTCAGCAATGCAGGCTCATCTTTCCAAATGTCATACAGGCTTTTCAGCGTAGCGGCTGCCATGGTTGGTACAGCAAGGAAGAAGGAGAAGTCTGCGGCCAATGAGCGGGTGAGCTTTTGTTGCATTCCGCCGATAATGGTCGCAGCGCTGCGGCTGAGCCCAGGAAACAGGACGGCCAGCACTTGGTACATACCAATGAACAATGCTTTTTTATAAGTGATTTCTTCTTCTTTTTCAATGCTCCCCTGTTTGAACCATTTGTCTACATACAGCAGAATGACTCCTCCTGCAAACAGCACAATGGAGATAAAAAGGGGCTTTTCCAGCACAGCTTCTATATGTTTCTTGAACAATGCTCCAAATGCCAGGGCAGGAAGGATGGCAACGAAGAGCTTGAAATAAAAACTGAATCGTTTAAAGTCCATGAACTTCTTCCAATACAAAACGACAACAGAAAGAATGGCCCCGAACTGTATTACCACCTCAAATAACTTTGTAAATGGGTCATCTCCAATGTTGAAAAAAGCAGAGGCAATGACCATATGGCCTGTTGAAGACACGGGAAGAAATTCTGTAATGCCTTCGATGATGGCCAACATAATGGCCTGGAATGTATTCATGAAAGAGGGATAAAATGGAGAAAACTAAGACTTGGATTTTCTCATGATGGCATATACCTCAATGAGCAATCCTGCAACAATCATGAGTGGCGCCAGGGTGATGCGCTTCATGCTGTAGACCTCATTTTCAGCAAATACATTGGGATCTTCTCCCTTTCCGCCAGCCATCAAGACCAGTCCCAATGCTATTACTACAAGCCCGATCAGCATCCATTGTAGGTTATCCTTTCCAAAAATTTTGTTGTTCTTCGTTTCCATGTATTGTTGTTTGTCAATATAAATCGTCCAGTTTCATTTTGAGGTACTTCATCACACTCCTGTGGGTACTGATGAAGGTAATGCTAATTCCAATAATGATAAGCCCTGAGAACAGCAATGCCAGCATGGCATTGTCTCTCAAGGCCTTGATTTCGGGTAACCACCAGTTTTCAACGCCATAAATGATCAATACAAGTGCAGCGATGGCAATGATGGCGCTTGCCAATCCGTTAAGGATGGCCTTGGTGTCAAATGGCTTTGAGATGAACCACCTTGTGGCACCAACCATTTGCATGGTCTTGATCAGGAAACGGTTGGAGAACATGGCCAATTTGATGGTATTGTCAATCAGGATGATCACAATCAGTGCCAGTACCCCTGCAAGAGCAAGTAAAAAATATCCTGTTTTTTTGACAATATTGTTCAGGTTGCTCACGACGGCATCAGGATACTTGACTTCACTGATGATGAAGTTTTTAGTGATCTCTTTGGTGATATTTTTCAAGCTATCCTTGTTCACGTATGCAGGTTCCAGGTAAAAGTCGATGCTTGCTGGAAGAGGATTGTAATCCAGGACCTTGTTCCAGTCATCATTGCCGTCTCCGATGAATTTTGCTCTTGCCGTTTCTTTGGTTACAAACTCCACATTGCGGGCATATGGCTTGCTTTCAATCGATTTTCTTACCAATTCTATTTCGCGATCAGGACTACCATCCCTCACAAAGGCATTGACCTGAACACTGCCTTTAAAATAGCTTTCTAATTTGCTTGCGTTAATGACCAACCATCCCAGCATTCCAAGGATGAATAACACAAGGGCAACCCCCAAAATGGCCATAAAATAGGATGGTTTGCTGCGTTTCATTGATGCATTGCTCTTTGCTGTCATGTTCGGTTTGGATTTTGTTCCTCAATTACCCACTGTAACGATGTCAAAAATAGCAATTTTAAAGCGTTTGTGTATTTTTGCGGTTCCTAGAGGAAAGGTTAATTTTTTACACGCCCGCTTAAAGCAACAGAAATGGAATACGCATTCAGGAATATTGAAAGGAAATGGCAGGAGAATTGGAAAGCAACCAATGCGTACAAGGTGTCCAATGACAGTACAAAGCCAAAATATTATGTACTGGACATGTTTCCTTATCCGAGCGGTGCTGGGCTTCATGTGGGTCATCCTCTGGGGTATATTGCCAGCGATGTCTTCAGCCGTTACAAGCGGTTGAAGGGTTTCAACGTTTTGCATCCGATGGGATATGATTCTTTCGGTCTTCCCGCAGAACAATACGCCATTGAACACGGGATTCCACCCGCTGTTTCAACCAATCAGAATATTGCCACTTTCAGGTCTCAGCTCGATAAGATTGGCTTCTGTTACGATTGGGATCGTGAGGTGCGGACTTCTGATCAGGAATACTACAAATGGACGCAGTGGATATTTCTGCAGTTGTTTGACAGCTGGATGGATCGCAAGCAGCAGAAGGCCAGAAGGATCAGTGAATTGATTGCCAGTTTTGAAGCGGAAGGCAATGCCTCCCATCCTTGCCCTGGCGAGAAGAATCTTTCCTTTACAGCAGCAGCATGGTTGTCATTTACTGACAAAAGAAAGGCTGAAATCCTTATGCACTATCGCCTTGCTTTTTGTGGGATTGGTGAAGTGAACTGGTGTGAGGCCCTGGGGACGGTACTCGCCAATGATGAGGTGATCAATGGGGTGAGCGAAAGGGGTGGGCATCCAGTTGTAAAAAAGAAGTTGCGGCAATGGTATCTCAGGATCACAGAATATGCCGAACGGCTGCTGGCAGGACTACAAACTGTAGACTTCAGTGAAAGCATGAAAGACATGCAGTCCAACTGGATCGGAAAAAGTTTTGGCGCAGAGATTGATTTCGAACTTGACCTTGTCGATACAGCCGCCGAAGCTCCCAAGCTCAAGGTCTATACCACCCGGCCCGATACCATTTTTGGCATCGATTTTATGGTCATTGCTCCGGAGCATGAGCTGGTAGCCTCTATCACAACAGCAGAACAATCCACTGCGGTTGCCAGTTACATTGAATATGTCAACAGCCGGAGTGAGCGAGAGCGAATGGCGGAGAAAAAGATAACAGGTGTTTTCAGTGGCACTTACTGCAAGCATCCATTTGAGGACCGGAAAATTCCAGTGTGGATCAGTGAATATGTGCTGGCAGGATATGGAACCGGTGCCATCATGGCTGTTCCCTGCGGCGATGAGCGGGATTTCAAGTTTGCCAACCATTTCAATATTCCCATCACCAATATTATTGGATCTTTTTATGATGGCACTGAGGCCAACCCCACCAAAGAAGCCAGGCTTGAAAACAGTGGATTCCTCAATGGTTTGCTCATGTCTGATGCCATTGCTGTGGCATTGGATAAATTAGAGGCTTTGGGGATTGGCAAACGCCATACCAATTACAAAATGCGGGATGCTGCTTTCAGCCGCCAGCGCTATTGGGGAGAGCCATTTCCCATTGTTTGGAAAGATGAAGTGGCCGTTCCGCTGTCTTCGTCTGATTTGCCTGTAGTGCTTCCTCCAATGACAGACTTGAGGCCTGGTCCTGATGCGCAGGGACCGCTGGCCAATCTTCCTGAATGGGCTGCATTTGATGGCGGCACAAGGGAGGTCAATACCATGCCTGGCTATGCAGGGAGCAGCTGGTATTTTTTACGCTACATGGATCCTAAAAATACCGATGTATTCTGCAGCAGGGAAGCCAGTGATTATTGGGGGCAGGTAGATCTCTACATTGGAGGAACTGAACATGCTGTGGGGCATTTGCTGTACAGCAGGATGTGGACCAAGGCCTTGTTTGACCTGGGCTATATTGGTTTTGATGAACCCTTCAAGCGTCTTGTGAACCAGGGCAAGATCGGAGGAGACTCCAGGTTGGTTTACAGGATCAGGGGTACAAAACAATTTATTTCAGCAGGCCTCAAAGATCAGCACGAGACTGATGAATTGCACGTGGATGTAAGCATGGTAGACGGATTGGATCTTGATATGGAAGCCTTCAGGCGATGGAAGCCTGATTTTGCTGAGGCAACGTTTATCACAGAGGATGGTGTTTATAAATGTGGAAGCCGACTCGAAAAAATGAGCAAACGCTATTTCAACGTTGTCAATCCAGATGACATTGTCGAACGGTATGGAGCTGATACCTTCAGGATGTATGAAATGTTCCTTGGTCCTGTAGAACAGGACAAGCCCTGGGATACCAAAGGGATTGAAGGAGTCCATCGCTTCATGAAAAAATTGTGGCGCCTGTTTTTTGATGTGGAAAAAGGTGCTGTATTTACTGATGCGACTGCTTCAGATGCGGCATGGAAGGCGTTTTACAAGATGATGAAGAAAGTGGAAGAAGACACTGCACGTTTTTCTTTCAATACTGCAGTGAGCAGTTTCATGATTGGTGTCAATGATTTAACTGATTTGAACTGTCACTCCAAAGACCTGCTCGCCAAATTCCTGGTTGTTCTAGCACCCTATGCCCCACACATTGCAGAGGAATTATGGACCCTGATGGGTCAACCAGGATCAGTGCTGGATGCAAGCTATCCGGCCATTGAAGAAAAATACCTTGTTGAAACCTCCAAAGAATATCCTGTAGCCATCAACGGCAAAACAAGGACTACATTGAATTTAGACATCAATGCTTCACAGGCAGATGTGGAGGCATTGGTTTTGGTGGATCCTATCGTCATGAAATGGTTGGAAGGGAAGCCACCTAAAAAAATAATATACGTAAAAAACAAAATGATCAATGTAGTCCTGGGCTAGCAAAATGAAGCATTTAGGGTTTTTGCAAAGTCAATCCTTCACTGAATATTTTGCTGTCCTTCCGTTCTATTGGTGTAATTTCACAAGGCATGAACCCACATTTAGACCCTGTTGGCAAATCTTCCATTTCTACAGATGCGGAATACGAAAATACCATTCGTCCCTCCAGCCTGGAAGATTTTTCCGGTCAGCCCGGGATCATTGATAACCTCAAGATTTTTATCAAGGCCGCACAAATGCGATCTGAATCACTGGATCATGTTTTGTTCCATGGACCGCCTGGATTGGGGAAAACAACATTGTCCAGGATTGTGGCAAGGGAAATGGGCGTCAATATCAAGGAAACATCTGGTCCGGTGATTGAAAAGCCGGCAGACCTGGCGGGCCTTCTCACCAGTCTCGAAACCAATGATGTGTTGTTTATTGATGAGATCCACCGGTTGAGCAATGTGGTAGAAGAATACCTCTACTCTGCCATGGAGGACTACAAAATTGACATCATGATCGACAGCGGCCCCAGTGCCAAGACCATCCAAATCAATTTGAATCCTTTTACATTGATTGGTGCTACAACCAGAAGTGGATTGCTGACAGCCCCATTGCTTTCACGGTTCGCCATCAAATCTAGGTTGGAATATTATTCCAATGAGGTGCTGGAAAGAATCATCACAAGGTCTGCTGGCATTTTGAATACCAAAATCACCTCAGATTCTGCAGGGGAAATTTCCCGGAGGAGCAGGGCGACCCCAAGGATTGCCAATGGCTTGCTCAAAAGGGTCAGGGATTTTGCACAAGTGCTTGGCAATGGGGTCATTACCCTCGATATTACCAAGCATGCCCTGAAGGCGCTCAATGTTGATGAACACGGACTTGACGAAATGGACAACAGGATCCTGACCACCATCATTGACAAGTTCAAGGGTGGCCCTGTTGGGTTGGGAACCATTGCCACAGCAGTTGGAGAAGAGGCTGGAACCATTGAGGATGTATATGAACCGTTTTTGATCCAGGAAGGATTTCTTCAAAGGACCTTGCGCGGAAGGGAAGTAACCCGCCGGGCATATGAACACCTGGGAAGGACTCCCCTGAGGCCAAATGACAATTTACTGTTTTGATTTCATTCTATTGAAGACACTTCGATGCATATCGGTTCTGGTTTTCTTGCTCATGTTTCAAGCAGGACAAGCCCAGTATTTTAATCTCAATTTTCAAAATTTCAATTCAAGCAACGGGCTACCTGGAAATGACGTTGAATGTATCTACCAGGACAGCAGGGGTTTCATATGGGCTGGAACAAGGTTTGGATTGAGCATGTTCGATGGGACAAATTTCAGGAATTTTTTGCACGATCCATTGGATGCCTCAAGTTTGGGCGGTACCCGAATTTACAAGATACAGGAGGATAGAACCGGCATGCTTTGGGTAGCCTCTGAAAATTTTGGACTTTCAAGTATTGATTTAAAAACATTAAAGATCAGGAACTTCCCGATTCCAGCCAATCAGCAACTGGAAGATCGTTACATCAATACATTGTACATTGATCAAAAGGGAATAATCTGGATTGGAGCTGAAACAGGGGTTAGTTATTTTGATCCATATGCTGAGCGGTATATCAAAGTTCAAGTAGAATCAATTCATGCTGATAAGGAAATTGTTGATTTTGCTGAAGATGCAAAAGGCATTTTATGGGCCATTGATTACACAGGGTATATATTTTATAAAAAACCAAATGAGAAGATTTTCAGAGAGCTGGATCATGGCATGCCCATGGGTTATGTCAACGATGTGGTTGAGATCTCTGATAAGTCGTTCTTGATTGCCAGTTCAAATGGGATTTTTGACCTGCAGCTGCATCCAGATCCTCAGAAATCTACCTTAAAAAAATCAGCAATACCGAATAGTGCTACACCCATTACCGATCTTGCAGTTGATAAAAGTGGGATCTTGTGGATTGCCAACCAAAACAAAGGGATTCAATTGTATTACGAAGGCGAATCAACCTTGCAAGATCTCAACGAATCATGGCTTTCACCACTCGATCCAGGAATTGTAATATGGAAGGATATCATGATGGACAGAGATGGGGGTATTTGGCTGGCGGGAGAATATGGGCTATATCACTGCAATACTGATTATAATCAGTTTAATATTTACAAGGCTATTGCCAAATTAAATGGTCAGTTATCTTTTGGAAGGTACGTAGGCCTGTCCAGTTCAGCCAATCATATCATTACAGTGGCATTCAGAGGAATCTCCATATTCAATCGATCTGCATACGATTTTGTTTCCATGAGATTTGCTCCTGAACTTGACCCTAAGGCAATTCAATATTATAGTATTCTTCAACTTTCCTCAAATCGCTGGTGGCTTGCTACTTCTGTTGGTGTTCTTGAGTTAAGAAAACGAACAACTGATTATATCCTGTTGAAGCCAATTGAATTAAAGGGAAGTCCCATATTGGAGAATGCCTTGGTTTACTCAATTGCGAGCGCTGCAAATGGAAGTTTTTGGTTTGCAACCCCTCAAAACGGGTTGCTAAGTTATGATCCAATAAAAAGGGATGTTCAGCAGTACCTTTATTTTGGAAAAGATTCCACCAAGAAGAAAATTGAACACCTTGATATTGTTGGAAGTTCCGAAGAGGGTGATATTGTAGTTGGTCATCATCGGGGATTTGCCATCAAATTTCACGATGAAAAAGAATTCATTCATATAGACCAATTGTTTATTGAAAAATTTGATTTTTCAAAGCTCAGTGTTTATGACATTGAGTTTAGTGGTGGATATCTTTGGGTGGGTTCAGAGGGTGATGGATTACTTTGCTTTGATTTTAAACGAAAGAAACTCAAAGTATTTACGATTAAAGATGGATTGATTTCAAATTCCATCACTTCCATACATGGTATGAAGGATAATCAACTTCTCATTGGGACCAATCGCGGTATGTCAATCATGCACATCCCTTCTGGGACTTTCACTACATTTCTGAAAAAAGACGGTTTGCCATCCGAGGAATTTGAAATTGGCGTAGATCATGATATTGAAAAGAATGAATTCTTCTTGGCCACTACCAAAGGAGTGGTTTCATTTTTCTATGGGAATCTAAGACAGAGCATCATCAAGCCGAAATTGATGCTGTATGCAGTCACGAGAAATGGCAAGGTACTGAGTGATTCAATTGTCTATCTGTTGAGAAATAATCCAACCTTCACGATAAAGTACAATGAGAGCTTGAATCTTGAATTCTCCACACTGAATTTTTCCAACGACAATGATTTTGTATTGCGGTTTAAAATGAAGGATGATGGAGAATGGAACATCAGCAATGCATCGAAAACTTTGTCTTTATTTAATCTTGATGCGGGTAATTACGATATCACCATCCAGCTCATGGGAAAGCGCAGTGGTATCATGTCAGAGCAGTTTAAGGTAAAGCTTGAAGTTTCACCCAACTTTTTCAAGACCAGGTTATTCAGGGTTTTGTTGTTGATTCTAATCTTAATCCTGCTTTATTTTCCAGTGAACAGGTACTTCAGTAGGGAGCTTTCTAAACAGAAACAAGCATTGGAGAAAAAACAAATATTGGAACAGGAGCGGGTTAGGATAGCAATGGACTTGCACGACGATATAGGCGGAAATCTTACAGCACTCACTTTGATGACCAGTTTGCTTAAGGATAAAGAAGTTGATCAATCCAGGAAAATGCTGATTGAAAAAATTGGAGAGGCGTCTGATAAAATGGTCCAGGACATGAATGAAATTATATGGGCACTGAATATCACCAATGACAGTTTGATTAGCCTGATGTCTTATCTTAGGCAATATGTATCCAGCCGATTGTCTGCTTCTGGAATCATGCTGGAGTTCAGTGAACCATTAACCTACCCAGAAATATTTGTCAGTGGACGGACAAGGCGTCATATTTTCATGATTGTCAAGGAAGTCATCAGCAATGCTATAAAATACTCCGGTACATCAGAAATTGACATTAAAATAGTACAGGATGATCATCTCAGGATTATCATTTCAGATAATGGAATTGGTATGCCTGAATCACTCGCCAATCAAACCATCAAGGGAGGAGGAAATGGTATGAACAACATCAGGAAAAGAGCAGACATGCTCAATGCTTCTATCTATTTCAAAAATGAAAAGGGGCTTACCGTTGTTTTCGATATGCCCCTTAAAAGCTTTGATATCAAGTGACAGCGCTATTTCACAATCAGCCTGAATCCATTTCCATGGATGTTCACGATTTCAACATTCGGATCATCCCTGAGGTATTTTCTCAGTTTGGCGATATAAACATCCATGCTTCTACCATTGAAATAGTTGTCATTGCCCCAAATTTTCTTGAGGGCCAACTCTCTTTGCAATAAGTCATTCTTGTATTCACTGAGCATCTTCAATAGTTCATTTTCCTTGGGTGAAAGGGTCACTTTTGAACCATCTGCAGAAAGCTCACGCAATTTTGGAATGAAATGATATTTACCAAGATCGTATTCTGTATTTTCCTGTTCTCTATTTTGTTCTTCATTTCTTTTAAGGATTGCTTTGATTTTAAACAGCAATAGCTCAGAATCAAATGGCTTGGTGATATAGTCATCTGCACCAAGTTTGTATCCCTTGATTTGGTCCTCTTTCATGGAT
Organism: Chitinophagaceae bacterium; assembly: GCA_021299175.1. Lineage (GTDB taxonomy): Bacteria > Bacteroidota > Bacteroidia > Chitinophagales > Chitinophagaceae > Pollutibacter. The sequence continues at coordinate 18,171 of JAJTFY010000009.1, read as the reverse complement.
TTGGCAGAAAGGAAAAACAAAGGAATGTCTGGATTGGTGTCCCGGATTTCTTCTGCCAACATAAAGCCGTCCATTTTAGGCATCATTACATCAAGCAGACAGATATCAAATTTTTCGCGCTGGAATGCAGCTAGCCCCAATCGACCATCTCTTTCTAATATCACATCATAGTCATTGAGTTCCAGAAAATTTTTCAATACGAGTCCAAGATTCGGATCGTCTTCGCAAAGGAGGATTCTAGGTTTTGTGTTGGATGACATATGAGTAGGTTTACAACAAATAAAATTATTATAGTTGGATAAAAGACAAGGATGGCCAATAAAATTTTGTTAAACAGGTTATATCTTATGATATAATGCCATTTTGCAGCTACCGGGCTGAATATTGTCAATGATGCATTCAAATAGTATAAATTTATCAATACATAATCATCAGAAAATCATGTTTTTAGGGAGGGAATGAGGAATTTCATTCACAATATTTTTAGATTTTGCATAATTACTATATCTTCACAACGGTTTTTCATAGGATATTGGATTTTAAAACGGGCTGGATTTCTATCCGGGCCCTTTTTTTTGCCTTAAACTGACCCTTCCCATCAGGTCAATCGATATTTTCTCTTCTGCCATCAAAGCTTCAACTATCTTTTTTGCCGATATTTTATCTACACCAGATTCAATGAAGATTTCTTCCTGTGTATATGATTTTTGATTGAGCAATTGAATGATTTTTTCAAGATTGGTACTGAAATTATTTTCCCCAGAAACCGAATTTGCTTTTCTGATGCAGCAATCACAGTGACCACATGCTATGATTTCCTGGTCGCCAAAATAGCGTCCAATGAAGGCAGAACGGCATGTTTCTGTTTTGGCATATGCTATCATGTTTTCTATACGTTCGGTGAATTCCTTTTTTCGTTTGAAATAGGATTCATGGTCAATATAAAGCTCATCAGCCTTGATTCGGTCTTGCAGGTAACAGATCTGAGGTGTTTCTTTTTTTGGACGATAGGCGATAATCCCTGCACGGTGAAGACTGGCAAGTTGTTCATGGATGGTGATCAGGTCTCTCTTGAGAATCCATGACAATTTCATTTCACTGACTTTAACGGCGATGTCAAAAACACCTGCATAATTTCTCAGCAATGCCTTGATCATCGGCTCGTATGCGGGGTATCCATTTTCGAAATCCTGGATAGATAGCTTATCGCTGATGAATTGAACTGTAGAGGGCATATAGATCCTTTCCAGGTATGAAATAATATGTTCCTGTTTCAATGCCTGTAGACTATACACTACTTCGTTCATCCCCAGCTTGAATTTATCCAGGAAGTCTTCCATTTCAAAGTCGAAATACCTGCCTTGCCCCATACCTGTAGGAACCTGGTGGTAGTTGGCCAGCGCATGGTAAACTTTTTGAATGGTTTTTAGATCGGGAAATCTGGCATTGGGCAACATCAGCATTTCCTGCATTTCAGTTTCCCTGTGCAACAAGTATGCATATGCTGTTTTCCCATCTCTTCCTGCCCGGCCAGCCTCCTGGTAATAGTTTTCAAGACAATCAGGCATGTCTGCATGAATCACCAACCGCACATCTGGCTTGTCAATGCCCATCCCAAATGCATTGGTGCAGGCGATGATCCTGGTATGGCCCTTGATCCATTTTTCCTGTTTCTCTTTTCTGACTTCCTGGGGGAGCCCTGCATGGTAAAAATCACCACTGATGCCATGCTGAATGATCAGATCACTGATCTCTTTTGTTCTTCTTCTTGTTCTGCAGTAGATGATGCCGCTACCCTCAATGGATTTTAGCAATTGCAGTATCCTGTTGATCTTGTCATCGCATTTTTCAGCAGCATACCGGAGGTTTTTTCTTGCAAAGGATGTCATGAAAACGTTTGGGTTTTTCATGATCAGTTTCTCTGCAATATCTTCTTTGACTTTTCCTGTTGCTGATGCAGTCAGTGCAATGACAGGAACGCGTGGCAAGTATTCACGTATCCTTGCAATATGGAGATAAGAAGGACGAAAATCATATCCCCATTGAGAAATGCAATGTGCTTCATCTACTGCAATCAAAGCGATAGGGAGGGATAGCAGGCGCTCTCTGAATGCCTTTGTTTCAAGGCGTTCAGGTGAAACATAAAGGAACTTGAGTGCATCGTTCATGCATGCATCCAGTGCATTTTCCGTATCCTGATAGCTCATTCCGGACATGATGGCCATTGCTGGAATGTCCATTTCCTGCAGGCGTTGCACCTGGTCTTCCATCAATGCAATCAAAGGAGAAATGACAAGACAGCAACCCTCCAACATCATTGCAGGCACCTGGAAGCAGACTGATTTTCCACCACCGGTGGGGAGAATCGCCAGCGTATCTTTTCCTTCCAATAAACTTTGGATGATTTCTTCCTGAGAAGCCCGAAAGGCTGGATGCCCCCAATAGGTCAACAGCACATCTTTGGGTGTCATCATGCTTTGGCTCATGTTGATTAAATCACTTTTTTGAAAAACAGCCTCACAGAATTGATGGCAAGAACCACATCACTCATGCCCATGACCAGTGCTCCAAGTGTTGGTGTAAGCAATCCAAATGCCGCTACGGGAATGGCAATGATGTTATAGAAAAAAGCCCAGAAAAGGTTTTGTTTGATCGTGATATAGGTATGCCTTCCCAGGCCCAACGCTGTTGGCAGCTGTTTTAATCCTGAGTTCATCAGCACCACTTGTGCACTTTGGATTGCCAGTTGAGACGCCTCGCTCAGGGAGATGCCAATGGTAGCTTTTGCCAGTGCCGGAGCATCATTGATGCCATCGCCCACCATGGCGGTGGGGGTGGCCTTGTTGAGGTGGTCGATTGTTGCCAGTTTTTCTTCCGGACTTTGCTCTGCAATTACTTGGTCAATGCCCAGCAGCGATGCAATGTGATCACATTTCTTTTTTCTGTCACCACTGAGCAAGATGGTTTTCAATCCACGTCCTTTCAGGTAGGAGATGATCTCCTTTGCTTCCGTCCGCACTTCATCCTGCACGTCAATCCATCCAATCAGTGCATCATTTTTCAACAGGTATACGTTATGGGAATCCTCGCTGGTCTTGTCTTTTGCAATTTTGTAGGAGCCAGCCCAATAGATGTTTCCATCCTTGTCCGTTCCTTTCATTCCTATGCCTTTTACTTCTTCAATGTTACTCCATCGTATTTCATCCTTTGTTTTGAACGCCGCTGAGACGCATTGTGCGATAGGATGATTGGAGTATTTTTCAAGTGAATAGACAATGCTTTTCCATTCCTGTTCTTCCATGTTGATGGCTTTGTGATCAGCCAGCACAAAGGATCCTGTGGTAAGGGTTCCTGTTTTGTCAAATACCACCTGTGTGATGTTCCTGAAGTTTTCGAGGCTTGTTGCATTCCTGAAAAGGATGCCAGATCTTGCAGCCCTTCCCATGCCAACGGCGATGGCTGCTGGTGTTGCCAGACCCATGGCACAGGGGCATGCAATCACGAGCACTGCAATGCTGCGCATCAATGCTTGGGTGAATACATGTTCCGCCTGCGGGAGATTGTTCAAGTAGATATAGTTTCCAATAAATGTCAACAAACCAATACCCACCACCAGTGGAACGAAAATTCCACTGATCTTGTCTGCTAAATGTTGAATGGGTGGTTTTTCGCCCTGGGCCTGTTTTACAAGGTTGAGGATGCCAGCTAGTACTGTGTCATTTCCGGTTGCAGTGACCTGTGCCTTCAGAGAACCTGATTCCACGATACTGCCTCCAATGATATTGTCTTTTGCCACCTTGTGTACGGGAATGCTTTCGCCAGTGAGCAAGGATTCGTTTACATGTGCATCACCCCAGAGAATTTTACAGTCTATGGGAACCTGCTCTCCACTTCTTACCAGCACCAGGTCTCCAACCTTCAGTTGTGTATTTTCTATCGGCAGGATTACTTCCTGGTGGTGCTCATCAAATGCAATCATGTTGGCCATTACCTTTTGAGACTTCATGAGTGCTTTGAGTGCTCTTTGTGTCGATTGCATGGATGCATCCTCAAGGTAGTTGCCAAAGAAGACCAGCGTGATGATGGTTGCAGCAGTTTCGTAAAACAAATACTGCTCGCCTTGCCCCATCAGGGTTCCTATCAGGCTGTAGAAAAATGCTGCTGAGGCACCCAGTGCAACGAGTACATTCATGTTGGGCATTCGGTTGCGGATGCTTTGGATGGCACTTTTGCCAAAGAAGGACATGCCAACCAGATACACTGGAATGCAGAGGGCCAACTGTAACCATGGATTCATCAGCCAGTGAAGGGGGATCCATCGCTCCAGCATGTGTAACATCAATACCAACGTAAAAGGAAGGCAGAAAATCAGGCGCTGTGTTTGGGTAGACAATAGTTTTCTTTTCTTGGTCCCTTCAGGGATTTTAGTATCTACTACATTATAGCCAAGATCATTGATGCCTTCCTTCAGCACATGGGTTGATGAGCCTTCAACGATGTCAAATGAAACATCTCCATCGATGGGATTGACCCTGATGTTTTGCGCCCCTTGTTTTCCAAGGTATTTGTTGATGGCAAGCGCACAGTTTGCACAGGTCATCCCGTCCACTTTCCACTGAATTGTTTCCATACTACGAATTTACTGATTAAATTACCTTTGCAGGATATGGAATTGATGAACCAAACCTACGAATTGTCAGCTTTATCTGAAATAGCGGATCAGCTCGCTGCGCATGTCCGTCTTTACGAGGTGGTTACTTTCGAGGGTGACCTGGGTGCAGGAAAAACCACCCTGGTCAAAGCTTTGTGCAAAGCATTGGGTGTACATGAGATGGTGAGCAGTCCAACCTTTGCCCTTGTGAATGAATATGAGGCCATCAATCTCGGCCCAAGAACCAGGGTTTACCATATTGACCTTTATCGCCTAGAAGGCGAGGAGGAGGCTATGAGGGCCGGAATTGAGGACCATCTCTACAGTGGCGACCTCTGCCTGGTGGAATGGCCACAAAAAGCCTTGGGTATTATTCCGGACAATATCCTCCGTGTGATCTTGACTTCCCCAGACATTGATCATCGTCATATAAGGGTAATGTCAGGTAAAAATTGATTAACTTGAACATTATTCATCAATGATGCCAAGGAAGCCCTATATCAGTTCAGGAATCAGTTTCGAACCGCTTGAAGAAACGCTGGATATCAAACCATTGGGTTCTTCTTTATCCATCGCCATTCCAAAGGAAAATGCCTTTCAGGAAAACAGGATTGCCTTGAGTCCAGATGCGGTAGGGGTTTTGGTCAACAATGGCCATACAGTTTCAGTCGAAAACAAGGCAGGCGAGGGGGCCCATTTTTCCGACAAGGATTATGCAGAGGCCGGTGCCATTATTGTTTATGATAAAAAAGAAATTTTCAGGAGTGAATTGGTCGTCAAGTCTGCTCCTGTTTCAGAGGAAGAAATTTCTTTGCTTACAGTAGGTCAAACCATCATTTCTCCCATTCATCTTCCCGTGATGAAATCACATATCCTGGAAAAGATGATGGAAAAAAAAGTGACAGCACTGTCTTTTGAAAACCTGAAAGATGAGTCTGGTCATAATCCCATTGTAAGAAGCATGAGTGAAATTGCAGGTAGTTCAGTGATGCTGATTGCCGGGCAATACCTCAGCAGTGCGAACAATGGCAAAGGCATGTTGCTGGGCGGTATCTCTGGCATTCCCCCCACGAAGGTTGTCATTATTGGGGCTGGCATTGTCGGTGAATATGCCGCTAGGACTGCATTGGCCATGGGTGCCAGTGTAAAGGTTTTTGATAACAATATTTACAAGCTCAAAAGGTTGCAGAACAATATTGGTGTGCGGTTATGGACTTCAGTGCTGGAACCCAAAGTATTGGCCAAACAACTCAAAACCTGTGATGTGGCCGTAGGCGCCCTGACCTCTTCAGGAGGCAGAACCCCTGTGGTGGTTAGTGAAGAGATGGTTTCTATGATGAGGCCGGGGACAGTAATTGTGGACGTGAGCATCGACCGTGGGGGTTGTTTTGAAACTTCTGAAGTGACTTCACATGAAGAGCCGGTTGTGTCAAAATATGGAGTGATCCATTATGGTGTGCCGAACATTCCATCCGGATTTGCCAGAACTGCTTCACAGGCCATCAGCAATGTACTCATGCCGCTCTTGCTGACCATAGGCGATGAGGGCGGTCTTGAAAAATTGGTATGGCACCAGCTGAACATCCGTAACGGCATTTATCTTTTCAAGGGATCTCTTACCAACTTTCACCTTAGCCAACGCTTCAACCTGAAATACACCGACCTGAACCTGCTCATTGCCAGCCAGCGTTAAAACAAAAAAAATCAGATGAAAGCGATCATACCTGTTGCCGGAGCCGGAACAAAACTAAGGCCCCATACGTATACACAACCCAAGGCATTGATTCCGCTTGCAGGCAAGACCATCCTGAGCATCATTATTGATCAATTGGCCGATGCTGGCATCAAGGACTTTGTGTTGGTTGTAGGGTATTTGGGCAACAAGATCCAGGACTATGCAAAGGCCTATTATCCCCATCTCAACATTACCATCATTCAACAGCATGAGCGGAAAGGCCTTGGGCATGCAGTGTTTTTGTGCAAAGAAGCAGTAGCCAATGATGAGGTTATCATTGTATTGGGAGATACTATTTGCGAATACAATGCCACTGAATTCCTTGCCACTGAAGGTTCAGTGCTTGGTGTGAAAAAAGTGGATGATCCCCGTAATTTTGGTGTTGCAGAAACAGATGAGTCGGGGAATGTTAACAGGGTGATTGAAAAGCCTCAGATTCCAAGAACCAACAATGCGTTGGTGGGCATTTACAAGATCAAAGAAACATCCCTGTTGTTTGATTGTTTATCCAACATCATGGGCAATATAAACCAGGAAGGGGAGGAGCATGGGCTTACTCCAGCCTTGGAGTGCATGATTGCTGGGGGAACTCATTTCACCACCTACAAGGTTTCCAATTGGTTTGATTGCGGGAAAAAGGAAACCTTGCTCGAAGGCAATGCCACCCTCCTGAAAAAATGGGGTGGTGAGGTCGCTGTTGAACATTCGTTTGAAAATACCATTATCATCCCACCCGTCAGCATTGCTCAGGGCTGTGAAATCAGGAATTCCATCATTGGGCCCAATGTTTCGATTGGAGAAAAGACCCTGATCCAGTATTCAATTGTGAAGGATTCGATTGTTGGGGCTTATTCCAAATTATACGATGTCGTATTGCATGATTCCCTGATTGGTTCAGATACTGAAATCAAAGGGGAGACCAGGACGCTCAACATTGGCGACAATACTGAAATTGACCTGGGATAAGTTGCCTTAGCTGATTTTTCCTACCATCTCTGAAGGGATTACCCATGCATCAAATTCAGCCTCAGTAAGGTATCCCAACTTCACTGCCATTTGTTTTAGGGTTGTTCCCTCCTTATGGGCTTTTTGGGCAATTTCAGCAGATTTATAATATCCGATTTTGGTATTCAGTGAAGTAACCAGCATCAGGGAGTTGTTCAGGTGCTTGTCAATATTTTCATAGAGAGGCTCGATGCCAACTGCGCACTTGTTGTTGAAACTAACGCAACCTTCTCCGATCAATCTCGCACTGTGCAGGAAATTATAGATCATCATGGGCTTGAAAACATTCAACTCAAAATGACCGGTAGCTCCACCAATGTTGATGGCCACATCATTGCCCAATACCTGTGCCGCAATCATGGTCAGTGCCTCACATTGGGTAGGGTTTACTTTTCCAGGCATGATGGATGAACCGGGTTCATTGTCTGGAATGAAGAGCTCGCCAATACCACTTCTGGGTCCTGAAGACAGCATGCGGATATCATTGGCAATTTTCATCAAGCTGACAGCCACTGTTTTCAGTGCCCCATGTGCTTCGACAATGGCATCATGAGCGGCCAGGGCTTCAAATTTATTTTCTGCAGTAACAAAGGGCAGTCCAGTAAGCTTTGCAATATGTTTGGCCACCTGTTCTGCATAATTTTCCGGTGTATTGATGCCCGTTCCTACAGCTGTTCCACCAAGGGCAAGTTCTGACAGGTGCTCAAGTGTATTTTTGATGGCCTTGATGCCATGGTTGAGTTGTGATACATAGCCACTGAATTCTTGTCCGACGGTCAATGGCGTAGCATCCATAAAATGGGTTCTTCCAATTTTTACCACATGCATAAACGCTTTGCTTTTTGCTGCTAGCGTGTCCCTCAGCAGCTCAATGCCTGGAAGCGTTACTTCCATCAGCATTTTATACGCAGCGATGTGCATCGCTGTTGGAAAGGTATCATTGGAGGATTGTGATTTATTTACATCATCATTGGGATGAAGAAATTTTTCTTTGTCATTCAAGGAACCGCCTTTTTTTACATGTCCTCTGTAGGCAACCACTTCATTGACATTCATGTTGCTTTGCGTACCACTTCCGGTTTGCCATACGACCAATGGAAAATAATCATTGAGTTTTCCTTCCAGGATTTCATCACATACTTCACCAATCAAGTCTGATTTTTCTTCTGACAATACACCCGCCTCAAAATTGGTGATGGCAGCCGCTTTTTTCAGGTAAGCAAAGGCATAAATGATTTCTTTTGGCATCCTGTTGATGTCTTGGGCAATCCTGAAATTGTCAATGCTGCGCTGGGTTTGGGCGCCATAGTACGCATTGGCTGGTACACTGACTTCTCCCATTGTATCTTTCTCAATCCTGAATTCCATGTGTATGATTTAGAGATGCAAAATTAATGAATGTACTGGCATTAAAAAGACCTGTTTTTACTGGTCCAGTCTTTGATATAGTCAGCAATTTCTGTGGAAGCGGTACCTGGAGGGAAAAGCTGACCTACTCCCATGGCCTCCAACGCCAGTCTGTCTGCTGTTGGAATGATGCCACCGCCAGTCAGCAGTACATCATCCATTTTATTGGCTTTCATCAACCCAATGATCCTGGGGAAAACAGTCATGTGCGCACCAGAGAGAATGCTTACACCAATAGCATCAACATCCTCCTGCATGGCCGCCTCAACAACCATCTCAGGCGTTTGCCTCAAACCGGTATAAATAACCTCCATGCCGGCGTCCCTGAGCGATGTGGCAATCACTTTTGCTCCTCTGTCATGCCCGTCCAGTCCTACTTTTGCAATCAGTACACGAAGCGGTCTCTTTGTTTGTTGATTTTCCATGTGTTGGTTATTGTGCCAATAGTGTCAGGCAATGTCCAATTCTTCTGGTGGTAGCTTCTTTTCCAATCCTGAAGGCGATGTCAAAAACAGTGGGGCCAAATTTGGCACCGACCAACATGATGCGGAGGGGAAGTTGCAGTTCACCGGGTTTGATGCCAGCAAGGGTAGCGGCTTCCTTGAATGTGTTTTCAATCACTGCTGCTTCCCAGGTATCGACCTGCTGTAGGGTTGATGTCCAGCCTTCAAAAAACAGCTGTTTTTTTTCATCCCATTTTGGTTGAACAGATGCCACATCAATCTGCACAGGGTCTTGGAAGAAATAGGCGATCTGTGCTACAAAATCATTCAGCAGCTGGCATCTTTCTTTGACCATGGGAATGATGTCTGTAAGCGCTTCTTCATTAGCCTCGATATCGTGATTCTTTAATATTTTTTGTACCAAAGGAAGCAGTCTCTTGGTTTCGCTTTTTTTGATCCATTCCTGGTTGAACCATTTGGCTTTTTCAAAATCAAACTTTGCACCACCCTTATGTATCCTTTCGATGGAAAAACGATCAACAAGCTGGTCAAGGGAGAAGATTTCCTCACCGGTTCCATCATTCCATCCCAGCATGGCCAGCATGTTGATGAATGCTTCAGGAAGAAATCCCATTTCCTTAAAACCTTTGGTCAGTTCATTTGATTTGGGGTCCTGCCAGTCCATGGCAAAGACGGGGAATCCCAAACGGTCTCCATCCCTCTTGCTCAGTTTTCCTTGACCATCCGGTTTCAAAATCAGTGGGAGATGGGCCCATTCAGGCATTTGGTTTTTCCAACCGAGATAGTCCCAAAGCAGCACATGAACTGGTGCGGAGGGCAACCATTCTTCGCCCCGGAATGCATGGGTGATCTTCATTTCGTGATCATCTACCACAACGGCCAGGTGGTAGGTAGGCATTCCATCCGCTTTGAGCAGGACCTTGTCATCAACCTGATCGGTATTGAATATAATTTCACCCCTGATCATATCATGCAAGGTGATCTCAGTGGATGCCGGCATTTTGATGCGTACGACATGAGGTGTTCCCTGATTGATCAGCTCATCGACTTTATCAATTGGCAATGTCAGGGAATTGTTCATTCCAAGACGAATTTTGCTGTCGTATTGTGGCGAAGGATTGCTTTCGGTGCGGAAGGCCTCACGCATTTTTTCCAATTCCTCTGGGGTGTCAAATGCATAATAAGCATGTCCTTGTGCTATAAGCTGCTCCGCATATTTTCTGTAACTGCTTTTCCTTTCGGATTGACGGTATGGGCCATAGGCACCCTCTTTGTGAGGACCTTCATCAGGAGAAATGCCACACCATTCAAGGCAGTCAAGGATATATTGTTCTGCCCCAGGTACAAAACGTCCCTGGTCAGTATCTTCAATCCTGAGGATGAACGTCCCATTGTTTTTTTTGGCAAACAAATAATTGAACAAAGCAGTTCTGACTCCCCCGAGATGGAGTCCTCCTGTTGGACTGGGTGCAAAACGTACCCTGATGTTGGATGCTGTCATGCTGCAAAGATAAGCAGATCAGCCCGATGCACGGGTGTGCTAAAAAGGGAACCCTCCCTTAGACAAGGGAGGGTTCATTCCAACCAATATTACCATTGATGATAAGTCGTTTTGTTATCTGTTCATGAACTTCTCAGTTCTTTGTTCGTTTGCGTTGATCAGCCTCAAGTTATATATGCCTGCGGGCTGGTTTCTGATGTCGATGGTTTTTGTACCTGCGGCAGCCTTTCCGTTGAGGATGATGCGGCCAAAGTTGTCAACCACCATATAGTCATATGCTTCAGTTGCATTCACAATTACTGGTTGCTGTGCTTGCTTGATTACTTTGAAAATTTCTTTTTGTGTTTTCTCAGTCACAATTTCGATAGAAAGGTTTGCAGCAGTTTTTTTACCGTTTGTGGTAGTAATAGTGTTAGTGGTGGTTGTACTTGCTGCACCATAAGAACCATTCAGGGTGTATGCGCCCAAGCTGCCATAATCGTTTGCAATGTTGATGCTGGAGCTACCATCTACAACAACAATGTATGTACCTGCCTTAAGTGTGGTATCAATCTTTGCGTTGAGGGAATCAGTAAAATCGTAATTACCAATGACAGCTCCCCTGGAGGTCATCAGGGTGACCTTTATATCAAGGTTAGCACCGCTAAATCCGCTGCCAACATTGAATGGGGTTGCATTTAATTTGAAGTTGCCGGTTGTTCCAAGGCTAAACTTGAAAAAATCCTTATCTGTGGTAGTAGAAATGATACCACTGGTTGCAAAAATGTTGTTTGTTATGCTTACTGCTGTAGCGCTTTTCAACAGGTCAGCATGATCATCAGTTCTGTATCCGAATCCGTTTGTGGTAGTGATGACGCTGAGGTTGTCTTGGAGATAGTTACATCCATTGGGTGTTGCACCATAGTTCCATTGTGTTACATTTTTGGAGGCTACATTTCCCATGATGGGTCCCCAGGAAGTGATGCCAGTTCCTACTCCTGTGCTGTAAGCGCTTGTCAGTGTGCAATTGGCATCAAAAGAAGCTTGGTGGTACAGACCGAGGGTATGTCCGGTTTCGTGAGAGATAGCCTCTGCGACCCTTTTGGGATCGTTAACCAGTCGATCACTGAAAACGAAAGCAGGCGTATCATCTCCCCATGTGAATGAGGTAACATATGCAATGCCAGCAACGCCTGCATACCAAGCACTTGTTGGTGTAATGATGATGCGCACCCTTTGAGAAAGTGGTGCTGCAAGAAATTTTGTAAGGTCTGTGGTTACATTAACGTTGAATGGCCTGAAATCTTCTGCTACCCTGTTGAATGCTTCAGTGATTTCTGCATCGGTCATTGTGGCAGGCAAGCAGGAAAATGGCGTACCATAGTTCCACATGGAGCTGTTGACATCGTGACCATCAAAGTCAAGAAGGATAGTTGCAGTTGCCGTTGGGAAGCTATTGAGTGTAGGAGCAGCTTTTGCAGTGCCGGCAGCAATGAGGGATGCGAATAGCACGATGAGGGAAAACTTTTTCATTAGAATGGTTATTGGATGGTTTGGAATAGGATTGGGTTGGGTTGGATATTGGATCAAAAACGGGCGTTACTGAATTGCTGGTATCTGTTTTTTTATTGTTTTATTGTTTGTACAACAAAGTAACGCTGGGTTTTATTGACTTATTATACTTCACGTATTTATTCATGGAGATTGAGTGTTTGTACTTATTCCGCTTCAGTTAAATCTTGCAGTAATTACGTAAAAATGCGCTCTTCCTCTAAAAAGGGAACCCTCCCTTAGACAAGGGAGGGTTCATTCCAACCAATATTACCATTTATGATAAATCGTTACTTATCTGTTCATGAACTTTTCAGTTCTTTGTTCAGTTGCATTCATCAGCCTCAGGTTATATATTCCTCCTGGCTGGTTTCTCACATCTATTGTTTTATTTCCGGCGGCAGCTTTTCCCGCAAGGATAACATGACCAAAATTGTCTACTACTTGGTATTCGTAAGCTTCTGCTGCAGTCACAATTACCGGTTGTTGGGCTTGTTTGATTACTTTGAAAATTCCTGCTCCATTGTTTTTGTTTTCAATGGTAACACTGTTGCTGAATTGCACAGAGCCGTCTTTTTCAATGAATTTCAACATATAAGTGTATGCCGCTGGCGCAACTACTTGGTGTACATAGCTGTTGGCGTTTAAAGCAGGTCTGGCAATTTCCTTGAAGTCACCTTCCTCAATTGCAACCATTACACTGATTGCAGCAGTTCCTTTGAGGTTGTTGCTGTTCCAGTTGATTTTGTTGCCATTCTTTACTTGAATGCCTGTTACCATCAATGTTGTGGTATTGGTCGTTCCACTAGCAATTGTATTTGTTGCAATGGCCTTATACTCTCCGTCAATGGTATAGGCACCAAGGCTACCATAGTCATTGCCTGCATTCACATTGCCAGTTCCATCGATGATTACATAGTAGGTGCCAGCGCTCAATGTTGTATCAATTCTTGCATTCAGGGAATCAGTGATATCATAAACCCTGATCTCAGTTCCTTTTGCGTCCTGGAGGGTGATTTTGACATCAAGGTTGGCACCGTTATTGCCTGCTCCAACGCTGAAGGGTGTAACATTCAATCTAAGCATCCCTTTCTGGCTCAGGTCAAATCTAAAATAATCTTTGTCTGTAGTGGTGGCAATTACACCAGATTTGTTAAATACATTGTTGCTGATCGTGACTGGGCTTGCATTGGTATAGAGATCTGCGAAATCATCAGGTCTGTAGCCAAATCCGTTGGTGGTAGTGATGACGCTAAGGTTATCCTGGAGGTAGCTACAGCCATTGGGTGTTGGACCAAAGCTCCATTGCGTTGCATTTCTGGAAGCAACATTGCCCATGATGGGTCCCCAGGAAGTTTCTCCTGCTCCTATGCCGGTATGATAAGCGCTGTTCAGCGTGCATGTTGTAGTGTAAGAAGACTGGTGATACAGGCCTAAGGTATGTCCACTTTCATGAGATACCGCTTCGGCAACTTTTTTGGCATTGTTTCCCAAGCGATCGCTGAATACAAAAGCGGGTGTATCGTCTCCCCAGGTAAAAGATGTTACATAAGCGATACCAGCAACACCTGCATACCATGCGCTGGTGGGGGTTACAACAATACGGATTCTCTGAGAAATTGGTGCTGCAAGGAATTTTGCAAGATCTGTGGTTACATTGATGTTGAATGGCCTGAAATCTTCTGCTACCCTGTTGAAGGTTTCTGTGATTTGTAGGTCAGTCATGATTGCCGGCAAGCAGGAAAAAGGAGTACCATAGTTCCACATGGAGCTGTTGACATCGTGTCCGTCAAAATCAAGGTATAAAGTAGCTGCTGCGGTAGGATAGCTGTTCAGCGTAGGAGCCGCATATGCAGCATTTGCAGACAAAATCGCGGTAATGATTGCGATAAGTGTAAGATTTTTCATTAAGGATGGTATTAGGATTGGATTGGATAGGGGGAAGGATTAAAAACGGGCCAGGTTGAGTTTACTCAACAATCATATCTTTTAGGTTGATTTTTTTAATGATGTTGTTTCCGGCATTATCCATTTTAAATTCAATGCCGTCCTGAAATCCACGTCCGAGCATTCTACCGACATATTTGATTTTATTGTCCTGGTCGATTGTTTTGGAAATGAAAAGGTTTGCTTTGTAGTTGGAGCTTTCTATGACAACGGTTTGAAGATTCTCATATACCTTCTTGTTGGATTTAACCACGCCAGTAACATGAAAGCCTTGGGTGAATTTTACGTCTACCGCTGTACCAGGATTCATGTTGAAAATTCCCTCAATGGCACTAGGTAAAAATTTTGCTGTTTCTGGAAGAGCGTCAAACATCCTTTGAGCGGCTGCATTGTTGGATATTGCGGCAAAAAAAAGAAAGAAGGCGAAGGAGGTAAAAAGCTTTTTCATAAAATGGATTTGATTGGTTTCAACAAAGTAACGACGACCAAATCCATATTATTTTATAAGCAGTATTTATTCATGCAGATTGAGTATTTGTACTTAATACGCTTAAGTCAAATGTTGCAGTATTTACGCAAATGCACCCATCCTTGTATTAAAGGGTAAGGAGTGGCACTAAGGAGAAAGTAGAAATCAGTATGTGCCAACAGAGAGCATGACCAAGGTGCAGGCCTCTAAAACTTCAATTCCCTTGTTTCTTGCCTCTGTAAAAAAGCTTGGATTTTCTGCTCCGGGATTGAAGATGATCCGCTTGGGGTTGAGAGACAAAATATAGGTTTCATAGGCTTTTTGCCTGTCCACGTTGAGGTAAATGGTTACTGTATCAATGCCTTCATGGTGCTGCTGTGAGTTGCCAACAGGAACACCATCAATCATGAATACATCCCTGCCAATGGCTTCCACCGGATGACTTGCAGCAACCAATTTTTTTACAGCCAAATGACTGTATTGCTCCGGGTTGGATGATGCACCAAGGACAAGTGTTTTTTTGATCGACATATAATTTGGGCATTAAAAAGCCGGTTTAAAACCGGCTTTAAGAATAGAATATTTGTCAAACCAGCATCACTACTGGGTTCTCCATGTATTTTTTGAGTGTTTGAAGGAAACCAGCGCCCACGGCTCCGTCTACACTCCTGTGGTCGCAGCTGAGTGTGACCTTCATCATCTGGGTGGTCGTAAATCCTTCGCCTTTTCTGACTACCACCTCTTTGATCTTGCCAACGGCAAGGATACAGCTGTCTGGAGGGTTAATGATGGCAGTGAATTCGTCAATATCCATCATTCCCAGGTTGGAAATGGTGAACGTATTGCCGGTGAAATCTTGTGGTTGTATTTTTTTGTTTCTTGCCTTGTCATAGAGCTCTTTGGACTCCAAGGCTATTTGAGAGAGGCTTTTTTGGTCTGCAAATCTCAATACTGGAACAATGAGTCCTTCAGGAAGGGCAATGGCCGAACCAATATGCACATGGTCGTAGGTCCTGATGAAATCTCCCATCCAACTGCTGTTCACGGCAGGATGTTTTTTCAATGCCAGGGCGGAAGCCTTGATCAGCATGTCCTGGAAAGATATTTTAGTAGGGCTTACTTCATTCATCTGGGCACGGGCCTTGATGGCATTGTCCATGCAGATTTCCATCGTCAGGTAGAAATGGGGGGCAGTAAACATGCTTTCTCCCAGTCTCCTGGCAATGGTCTTGCGCATGGAGGTAAGCTGTGTATCTGTGTATCCTTCTTGTCCTGCAACCAGCGTTCTGGCAGCAATTTGAGGGGCCGCAGTAACTTGTTCAACTGGGGCAGCCTTGAAATCATCCACATCTTTTTTGATGATCCTACCGCCATCACCTGAACCTGTCACCTTGGAAAGGTCGATGCCCTTGTCTTTGGCAAGTATTTTGGCAAGGGGTGAGGCTTTCAGTCTTCCGTCACTGCTTTCTCCTGTAATGTTACTTGAAGCAGTGCTTGCTGCAACAGGAGCTGGGATTGAAGCTGGTGCTGTAATGACAGGAGCAGCTGCAGTTGGTGTATTGTTGTTCAGTGCAGCAAGCAGTCCTGAAACATCAGTGCCGGCCTTTCCTACAATGGCAATGATATCATTGATCTTGGCGGATTCACCATCCGCAACACCGATATGGAGCAGGGTTCCATCGGCATATCCAACGACTTCCATGGTTGCCTTGTCTGTTTCAACATCAGCAAGGTTGTCGTCACTTTTTACAATATCGCCAACTTTTTTGTTCCACTGAACGATTTTGCCAGCGGTCATGGTATCGCTCAACAGTGGCATACGGATTACTGTAACGCCCAGTTGTTCAGGTGTTACAGAAGGGGCTTGTTGAACGGGCGCTGGAGCAGTAGCGGGTGCTGGGGCTGCAGCAGGAGTCGGTTGAGCAGATTCAGCGGCCAAATATCCCTGGATGTCTTCGCCGGGTTTGCCCACAATGGCAATGATTTCATTGATTTTGGCGGCTTCTCCCTCTTTTATGCCTACATAGAGCAACGTACCATCTGCATAGCCCACCACTTCCATGGTGGCCTTGTCTGTTTCCACATCTGCCAGTACATCATCACTTTTGACCGTATCGCCTACGTTCTTGTTCCATTTGACGATTTTGCCCTCGGTCATTGTATCGCTGAGGAGAGGCATCCTGATCACTTCGGCCATATCCCTGTTTATATTAAGGTGAATGAATGATTTTGAAGGCCGAAATTACGGCAAAATGGGGAAATCCGTACGTCTGTTTACAAAGATTTGCATTGGTTTTCAGTAATCAAGGTCAAGATTGAGCTGGTCTCTCATGTCCTTGATGATGGGATAGCGTTCAATCATCTTGAAATACTGCTCCCGCAAGGACAAAGGCTGATCTTTAACAACTTCCTCCAGATCCGCTGAAGGATTGAGTTGGACCAGGAATTGGACCTTGGGATTGTTGAAAAAGTCCTGCACATGAATGAGTAGCCCGACTTTCTCGCTTTCTATGAATTGCTGTTGTATCCTGGTATCTGCAGTGATCTCAAAAACCAACTCATCGATGATGGTTACCTTGGCCATTTTCAGGTTGCTCAGGCTAGTGACCTGGTTGTTTTCCTGCAGTTTCTGCAAATAGGCCGCCCAGGCATCGGACTGCTCTTGTTTTCTGTTCTGGATCTGTTCCCTGATTTTTTTCAGCGAACCCAGTCCGGTAGAAACGGTCTCTGGATGAGTTTGTGAAGGGGCTGCAACAGGTACGGGCTTGGCCAAAGGCTTTTCCGATGGAGCAGTTGGAGCAGGTTGGGGTTGTTTGGCCTGGGGTGTAGGCAGTGGACTTTCGATGACAAGTTTTGCCGAAGGTTTTGTTTTTTGCGGGGCGAAGGTAATTTGCCTGAAGGCAACCGGTTTTATTTCATCAACCCGTTTTTTTTTTAATGCGCTTCCATCCTCCACCAAGGTGACGGCCTGCTTCAGGTGGGTCAATTTGATCAGGTGAAATTCAACATGCAGTTTCTTGTTCCTTGCCTGCTTGAATCCAATTTCAGCTTCATTGAGGATGTTGAGGGCACCTATCATATAGGCCGGTGAAATGGATGCGGCGGCAGCGATGTACCTGTTCCTGAATCCTTCTACCACTTGCAATAGACTGATGGATCTTGGGTCGCGGCTGACCAGGAGATTCCTGAAAAACTCTGAAAGGTTGTTCAGCACCATGTCTCCATCAAATCCTTTCTTGTCGATCTCGTCATAAATGGTCAACACCCCAGGTAGATCCTCACTGTCAAGGAGGTCCAGTAATTTGAAGAAATAATCTTCGTCGAGTAGATTGAGGTGTTCGAGGGTATTGCTGTAGGTAAGGTTGGCATTGGTGAAGCTTACAATCTTGTCCAGGATGCTCAAGGCATCACGCATGCATCCATCACTTTTTTGGGCGATGACATGGAGGGCTGTTGGCTCAG